>NZ_AJRE01000034.1:0-45096 GCF_000296955.1 Streptococcus sp. GMD4S | reverse complement strand
TCACTCTGAACCATTTTATTAAATTTCATCATACTTGAGTAACATATTAGGAATCTTTTCTTCAAGACTCTTGCGAACTTTTCCTCGTATTGCAGTGTCCATTTGGCTGTTTATGCTTGTGATAGTTGATTTGGTTTCTGTAGCAATTTTCTTAGCTGTCTTACTAAAGTTTTCTTTTAATTTATTTTTTGCTGTTATTGCTATCTTTGCTTCCGCAATGATTCGGTTTCGTTCCATCATTCGATACATTTGTTTCAGTGCATATTGATATTCTTCATCTGTGTAGTATTCATTCATTGGTGCTTGCATAATCTCTCCTTAGTTTGTGAAATTCTTCCTCTAATTCATTTCTTTTTTTGCGAAACTCGTTATCGTTTTTTTCTCTCTCATTTTCGAGTTTAATTCTATGTTCTCGGTATACTTGTTCCGAAAAGTGTCTCAGATTTTCTATTTCTGTAAAGTAGTCTCTAACATCATCAGCAGTTGATGAAAATTTTCTCAAGACTTGATACATTTTATCAACTTCATCAGACATCAGTTTTTCTAAATTTGCATTTCGTTCGTTTAAATCGAGTGCTTTATCATCGAGTTCTTTCTTTTGTTGATAATATTGTTCTTCTAGATTAAACAGTTCTCTCTCTTTCTCTCTAATTTCCTCCCATTTCACATCTTTTCTTTCCATTGTCTGAACTCCTTGGCAAATTGTGTGTCTGTTGCTACTGTTTTTTCAATGACATTCTGTAATTGTTTGTCTAACTGTTCAAATGCTTGGGCGGAAGCATTCATCTTAGTGACTGTTTGTGTTGTCTCTGCCTGAAAAGTATCGATAAACTGTGCTTGAGTGATACCTTGGCTAGCAAAAATGGCCTCAACCTCATAGGGAGCTAATGCTGTGTAGCTTGTAAAATCGATTTTTGACCAAATTTCTTGTAATTCCTGATTTGCTTTTTTGGCTAAGGCGCTCACTTCATCAGCTCCAGTTCTTGCTGCAGTAGCCATAGATGATGATAGGATAGAACCTTGAGCTGCATCTAAGTATATTTCCTCAGAACTACTAATACCACCTGATGACCATTTTGACTTCAAGTCCTTGTAATGAGCCATTCCTCGGAGACTGTTGGCATAGGCTCGATAAACACCACTGATTAAGGGTTTTCCTCCCTTGCCATCTATAACTTGACCAGTTACAGGATCAAACTCCCAGTCCTCAATTTTATGGCTCGAACCATCAATCCAATGAATCGTGCTAGGCATAGAATTTGTAATATCAATCGGACTGGTGTACCTTTCTGGGTGATTAGAGTCATTCCAACGTACTACATTATCATGTTTTCTACGGTAATCTATAAACATAGAAGGGTTGCTTTCAATAAATGCTTTTTCTTCCAGTGTAAGTCCACCATATTTAAACCAAGCATTAAAAGTGGTTGTAGGGATGTGGTATTTAGCTCCCACCTTCAGCATGTAAGATCCTTGTGAATAACCTGATAGTTGACTGACTTCATATCTAGGATCGTCCATAATCTCTTTTACAAATTGGTCAGCAACCTTATATTGTGGAGATAAGTAAGTTTGCCTTGCAATTATGGCACTATAGAAATCGCGTGAACCAAACATAGTTTTATTCACCGGACTATCAGGATCCGTTCCAGCAGCAATCACAGCTACATTTTTATAATCTGGTTCGCCGTTGACAATAGGTGCAACTGCTAGCCCGTCAAAACCTGTTTCAGTGTCAGACTTAGTGGCAACAACACGGAATTCTTGACCATCTGAGGTAGTTATGGTGTTGGTTTTTTCTAAATCATCAGGAGATATACTTTCACTGAGATTTGAATTGACATAAGTCCGACCGTTACGCTTAGCGAATTCAAGATTTACACTATATACAGCATAATCCCGATTCAAATTGTTTAACTGCTCATCTGTATAGGAAAATGTCATCATTGTTCTCCCGTGCTATTATCTGAATATGTAACAATTACTTTTAAGTCGGTCACTCCTTTGTAATTGTTAAGGAATTGCCTTTTCTCATTGGTCAATGAACCTTGATAATTCTTTTTATCATGGAGTCCATGGCCTATCCTATACTTAGTTTTTCTTTCATCATTAAATTTGATTTCTACATCACAAGACCATGAACCTGGAGGGTTTGTGTAGTTTGGATTGGAAATCTTAATCTCCTCAATCCCTTCATAGGAATTTTTTAAAGCGTTGACCAAGCTGATTTCGTACTCTCTATTCCGACGTTCTTCTTGAGACTTCCCTAACATACTAAACACAAAAACACCTCCTGTTGTGATGGCTACGAGTAGAAAAACTATGAATAATGGTTTATAGCTTTTTCTTAATCTGTCTTTACTCATTATCATTTCCTCTTTTTCTCAGCATATTCAGCATTGACACTGTATACATTCTTCCCATGCTTTAATTCATTGAGTTGTTTGTCAGTATAATTAAATACCATTACTGTTCCCCTGTTTCACCATTTGAATAAATCACTTTTACATTTTTTTCTGTAATTCCACGATGGTTTATCAAATATTGATTATCATCTTTTCGAGAACTATTTTGAAAATCTCTACTTCTTATTTCGTTATTTTGTTTATTAAATGCGATTATATAACTTAGTTGTTTGCTATCAGAGAAAAATATTTTAACTTTTGCGCCCCAAGCATCAGACGGAATTGATGCATATGAAGGGTCGGTTATATGTACCTCCTCAATCCCTTCATAGGAATTTTTTAAAGCATTAACTAGACTTACTTCATATTCTCTATTTCGACGCTCTTCTTGGGATTTCCCTAACATACTAAACATAAAAACACCTCCTGCTGTAATGGCTACGAGTAACAAAACGATTAGTATCCTTTTATGGCTTTTTTTATTGCTGGAATTATTCATTTAAGCTTTTCCTCTTTTTCTACTTGAAAACTCTTCATTTACCATATAAATAGCAAAATCTTGGGTTAAATTATTCAACTGATTATCAGTATAATTAAATACCATTATTGCTCTCCTGTTTCACCATTTGAATATCGTACTAATATTGTAGATTCTGTTTTACCAATGTGTTTTTGAAGTATCGACCATTGTTGATCAATTTCTTCATTAGTATCCCCTTTCATAAGACCATCATGGTTTTCTTTATAGGTTAATCTGTGATTAATTCCATAAGTAATAGTTTGACTATCATTGAACTGTACTGAAATATCACAAGACCACGAACCCGGTTTGTCATTATTGTAAGGATCCATAATCTTAATCTCCTTAATCCCTTGGTAGGAATTCTTTAACGCATTAACCAGACTTACTTCATATTCTCTATTTCGACGCTCTTCTTGAGACTTCCCTAACAACCTAAACATAAAAATAGCTCCTGCTGTGATGGCTACGAGTAACAAAACGATTAGTAGTCTTATATATCTTTTTTTATTGCTGGAAATATTCATTTAAGCTTTTCTCCTTTTTCTCCTTGAAGACTTTTCGTTCACACTATAAACAGCATAATCTTGGTTTAAATTATTCATCAGTATAATGGAAATTCATCATAGTTCTCCTTGCTCGCTATCAGAATAAGTAATTCTCACTGACTTTAAAGTTTTCCCTCTATGAGTTTCTAAATACTGCCAATCTTCGTTTGTTTCTTGACGGCCACCATAATTGATTTTATAGTTTAAATGATGATTAATCTCATATGAAAGAGTTCTTTCATCATTAAATTTAATTTCGATATCACAAGACCACGAACCTGGTGGGGTTGTATAATCAGGATTGGAAATCTTAATCTCCTCAATCCCTTCATAGGAATTCTTTAACGCATTCACCAAACTAACTTCATACTCTCTATTTCGACGTTCTTCTTGAGACTTCCCTAACAACCTAAACATAAAAACACCTCCTAATGTGATGAATACGAATAGTAAAACTATGAATAATGGTTTATAGCTTTTTCTTAATCTGTCTTTACTCATTATCATTCCCTCTTTTTCTCAGCAAATTCCGCATTGACACTATATACATTCTTTCCATGCTTTAATTCATTGAGTTGTTTATCAGTATAACTAAATGCCATTATTGCTCTCCTTCGTCATTATTAGAATAAGTTACCCTAATTTTCGAAGCAGTTTTACCCTTGTTTTCATTTAAAAATTGTCGATCTTTTACTCTATTTTCCCATTCCAATGAAGTATCTGTTATTTCTTCAGTGTCTAGAGAATATCCAATACCATACTTAATTTTTACTTCATGTTTAAATTTGATTTCTACATCACAAGACCACGAACCAGGAGGGCTTGTGTATTCTGGATTGGAAATTTTAATCTCTTCAATCCCTTGGTAGGAATTCTTTAAGGCATTAACCAAACTTACTTCATACTCTCTATTCCGATGTTCTTCTTGCGATTTTCCTAACAAACTAAACATAAAAATAGCTCCTGCTGTGATGGTTGCGAGTAACAAAATGATTAGTATTCTTGTATGACTTTTTTTAATTCCAGAATTATTCATTTATGCTTTTCTCCTTTTTCTTATTATACAATATTCTAATCATTCTTTACAAAGTAGGGGGTAAAAATCATACTATATACTGAAAATTAGATTTCTAATTCTTAAAAAACCAAATCTTTTTTGATTTGGTTTTGAAGGTTTATATTTAATTTTATTTATACCGATTATACTCATCTTTTTTATGTACTACCATATAGCAGGATACCAAGATGACGAAGATTTTAAGCAGGAAGGTTTCGGATCGATCAGTATCTATGGTTAGCTGAGACAAGACATTAATGATCGAATGTGTCATAACGCAAATCCAGAGATTCTTTGTTTTGATATAAAGAGCTGAGAGTATGAAAGAATTCGTCAGCAATCCAAATAAAAACGGTAGAGTTTGCAGAGTTGCTAGGGAGCCATCAATGTAAAAGAACAACAGATGCCAAATCGCCCAGCTGAAAAAGGTTAGAATTGCTGAGTAAAAATATGGCAACTTTTCTTGTAAAATTGGTTGAAAGACATATCGCCATCCAATCTCTTCTATACCGCCAAAGACAATAAATTTGAAGAACATCAAAAATGGGAGATACCAGCTAAATTCTACTATTTTCCCACCAAACATTAGAAAAGAAAAATCAAGGACAATAAGGAAAAAAGATAATAAATAGTGTTTATAACTGGTATGAATGTTAAAAAAATCTTTTACAATCTTTTTAAAATGAATATGAAAATAGTGATTTGCAACAATTGTTCCCCAAAGAGCTGAAGAAATGCCACCTAGAAAGATTCCTAAAATAGATAATAGATTGGAATGAATAGAAAAATGATTCAAGAGAAAGAAAAGGAGACAAACTGATACTAACTGGCTAAATGTGCCTAGCAAATATACCGCAATTGCCTTATTTCTTTTCATTGAGAATCCTTTCAATAATATTTTACGTAAAATAAATTATGTAAACAGAACTTATAACAACAAATCTTTGACTTTTCCAATTTCACTTTTTGGAATCACTAGGTGAATCATATCACCCAGATACATTCTAGTTGAGCCGTTAACGGTTTGACTTTTGCCATTATGGACTTGGGTGGTGATGAGTACGTTATGTGGCAAGTTTAGTTCGTGAACTTGTTTTCCAGCGATCTTATCTGATACAGGGATTTCAATAAGAGTGACTTCTCCTTCGTCTGTTGCTTCTTCTGGTAGCATTTTTTCTAGCATTGCCTCATAGACTGGTGCTCCCTTGAGCAGATCCATGACGATGTAGGCGACCAAGGTTACTAAGCCCAGTGGCATGAGGTTGCGAATGTCCCCTACCATCTCAGTAACGAGTATCATAGCAGTTAAGGGAGCCTTGGAAATTGCCCCAAAGTAGCCACTCATTCCTAAAATGACAAATATAGGAAACTGCTCCTGACTAACAAGCCCAATATTCACACAAATGACACCAACTAGGGCACCGAGTAAGGAACCAAGCGCCAAAATTGGTAGGAAAATTCCTCCTGGGAGGCCACTTCCATAACTAATCATACTCCAAACAAAGCGGATCAAAAAGTAAGCTAATAAAACTTGAAAACTAAAATCTTGCTCAGTTAGGGAAAGAACAAGCTGATTTCCACCACCAAGGATTTGTGGCAAGAAAATCCCGACTGGTATGATGAGGATAAAGGCTAGGATTGGATAATAAGCTTTATCCAAATGGATTTTTTTACCAATCCAGTCATAAACTCGACCAACATTGAGTACAGCTTTCTCATAGAGAAAACCAGAAAGCCCGAGAAAAACTCCCATAAGGAGGTAAATCCAATACTGGTCTAGGGTCATGAGAGGAATGTTGTCTGGCATATCTAGTACGGGTGTTAGGCCAAATATGAGTAGTGAGACAAAGTTTGCTACGAGACTGGCTGCTAGAGTTGAGACCCAGAAAAAGCGTGAAAAATGATGATAGACTTCCTCTACAACAAAGAGGAGACCTGCAATCGGTGCATTAAAGGCAGCGGCTAAGCCTGCGGCAGCACCACTGGCAATCAGGGAGCGTTCCTCTACCGGACTGGATTTGAGCCACTTGGCAATACCTTTTCCACCAACTGCTCCAAGTTGAATACTTGGTCCTTCTCGACCTAGCATAAGGCCACTGGCAATAGCAAGAATCCCTAGAATATATTTTTTCCAGAGGACACTCCACCAGTTGAGAGTCATGAGTCCCTTTAGTTCGGCTTCGACTTGAGGAATTCCTGAACCCTTGATGTCTTTTTCCGACCGAGTTAGTTTCGCACTAAGCCAGCTAACAATTAGATAAAATAGACCAATGATAAAAAGATTGCGCACTAGGTGCGCTTGATCTTGATAGAGGCCTTGTATCAGGTAGAAGCCTTTTTCAATTAAGAAACGAAAAGATCCAACGATGAGCCCGACAACTAGCCCGACGATGATTCCCCGCCCAACTTGGGATAATATGGTACTTGAGGCAAAGGCAAATTCTTTCTTGGATCGGAGTATTTCTGACTGTTCCTCCATAATCATTTCCTCCAACTTAACTTTCTTTATTTGCTACAACCAGTGATTTTATCGGTTCAAAACTGGTACGATGAATAGGGGTAACTCCTAGTTTGTCAAGTCCTTCTAAGTGTTTTGCCGTTCCATATCCTACATTAGCTGTAAAATCATATCCAGGATATTGAACATCATAGCCCTTCATCAATTCATCCCGTGTCACCTTGGCCACTATAGATGCAGCTGCGATCGAGAGAGAGTTTGCATCTCCTTTGATGATGGAGGTTTGTGAAATCGGCAACTCCAGTTTCATGGCATCTATCAAGAGGTGCTCAGGTTGGGGACTGAGCTGGGAGATTGCTTCTTTCATGGCCAGTTTGGTCGCTTCATAGATATTGACTTGATCAATGATCTGATTATCCATGATACCAATACCTATTGCCAAGGCTTGGTCTTGAACGGCTTCATAAATTTCCAGATGTTTCTTTTTGGGGATCTTTTTGCTATCGTTGAGGCCTTTAATCTTACATTTTTTAGGTAAAATAACAGCTGCAGCAACTACAGGGCCAGCCAGAGGACCACGGCCTACCTCGTCAACACCTGCTACTAAGGTCAATCCTTGCTTATACAGTTCCTTTTCATAAGAAAGCATAGTTTCCAAACGAAGGTCCTCATCCAGTTCAGCCTGTATGACTTTTTTACGCTTGTTGATTTCCTTTTGAACCCCAGAACGAGGATCCTTTTCCAGTTCAAGAAAAAGGGGATTGTCTAATTCTTTGACAGTGGCAAGAAGTTCTTTAATTTCTTTAATCGTCGTCATCGATGTCGTCCAATGTATCTAAGGTGTAGTTACCGAGTTTTCCATCACGGACTTCCTTGACGAAGAGGCTGTAAAAGCGGTCGTAGTCGTCTCGGAAACCAAGGGCACGGGTCATATCCATGATGATAACAGGTGCTTCTTCTTCTATCTTCATTTGTTTGAAGCGTTCAGCTAGCTTTTCTGGATAATGTTTTTTGAAATAATTAAGACCAAAAATGGTCACTTCATCCATTGGGAGTAGTTGATCTTTAATTGCTCCAGTCAAGGCTAGTTTCAAAGCGACGATTTCGTCTTCGAACTTAGGCCAAAGAATCCCTGGTGTGTCTAAAATTTCAAGGTCTTTGTTGGTTTTGAGCCACTGTTGCCCCTTGGTAACACCTGGTTTATTGCCGACAACTGCAATCTTTTTCCCAGCCAAACGGTTCATGAGAGTTGACTTACCGGCATTTGGAATTCCGATAATCATGGTCCGCAAGGTTTCGATCTTGATACCTCGTTCTTTCTGGCGTGCAATCTTATCAGCCATGAGCTTTTTAGCGGCATCCGTCACAACTTTTACAGTCACTTGCTCTTTGGAGTTGATAGCCAGAGTTTGAATTCCCTGTGATTCAAAATACTGACGCCATTCTTTGGTCATTGCGGGGTCAGCCAGATCTGCCTTATTCAAAATCAAAAGCTTTGGTTTATCCCCAACAATCTTAGTTAACATAGGATTTTGACTAGATAAAGGTAGCCTAGCATCCACCAAAATCGTCACAAAATCAACAAATTTTAAATTCTCCTGAACTTGCCGCCGAGCCTTAGACATGTGACCCGGAAACCATTGAATAGTAGCCATAATATTTTCCCCTTCCGACTAAAAAAAACGTAGTAAAAACGTTTTCTTTCTTACTACCTATTCTATCATAAATTAGGAACTTTTGCACAGGCTTTGACCACAATAAATGACAAATAGTATAGGTGCGAAACATCCTTGATACCAGTCAGGATTTACTTGACTTTTTTTGCCAACAGGTATATACTTGGTGTATACAATTTCGTGGAGGTAGAGCGATGAATATAGTAAAGACTCGGAAGGTGGGGAATTCGCTCACTGTGACTATTCCTAAAAATTTGGGGATGACAGAAGGTCAAGAAATGGTTGTCTACAAAGGGATTGACGGAGTCATTGTCTTAGCTCCAAAGTTGAAAGATCCTTTTGATGGGATTACTGATTTGAGAATGACAAATGATTTTGAAGGGGTAAGGTCACTTGATAGCGAAATCTGACTATATTCCTGAAAAGCAGGATATCATTTGGCTGGACTTTGATCCATCAGTCGGTCGAGAAATCCAGAAACGGCGACCTGCCTTGGTAGTTTCTAGGAGAGAATATGCCTTGCAAACTGGTTTTGTGGCTGTCTGTCCCATCACTCATGGCCAACAACGCTTGGCAGAAAAAGGCTTGCTCGTTCCTGTCTCGTCGGACAAGGTAGATGGCGCTGTCAATCCATTTCAACTGTATACCTTTGATTTTCGGATGCGTAATGCTCAAAAAATAACAAGAATGGACACACAATGTTTTCAGAAAGTCGTCCAACTTTACCAGTACATCTTTGGAGATACTTAAATCCTACCATGCATAGACAAGGTAGGATTTATTCTATATGAGTAACCTATCTAAAAACGGATGAAGACAATTGAAGAGAATCCCTCTAGTCCAGCTTTCTTGTGCTGATGATAGATGCTCTGCTTGAAGGCATTCTTTTAGAAAATCGCGGACTTGTTCTGGTGCAATTTCAAACTCAAAGGCCTTCATCTTGTAAAAAAAGTCGATGAGATGCTTAGATAAGTAATCATCTGAAAAGCGTACTTCTCCACTTTTTCGATATTCTAATAGGAGCCGAGAAAATCTGGATTTTTCATCAGGCAAATCCCGAAAATAGGAATTGAGAAGCCAAGTCTGCTTCTGCTTTCGTTCAATAGGATCTTGATTTGCAATTCGCTGATCCTTTTCCAACTCCTTTTGGTTTTGTTTAGCCTTGATAGCCCGTTCGTCTCTATTCTTACCAAAGAGGATTTTCTCCCACTTTCGTTCTTCTTGGGTCAAGGATTCTGTAAAGCCAAAGTAATCTTGATAGGCTCGTTCTGCAGGACCCATGGCAAGAATGAGGTTGTCAGCGTATTGCTTGGCGATTTTATCTCTTTTCTTGCGTTCCTTCTCTGCCTGAATCCGTAAATGCTGCTCGTAATCTATTTTCTCCTTACCTAGCTTGATAAGGTATAGGTGGTCATCAGACTTACCAAATAGAAAGGGTTTGATGCACTTTTCAAGGACTTCTTCCAGACGAGCCTTCTTTTTTGGCTCTGCCTTGGTCCAACTTCCACCTTGAAAGACTTCTAGGAAGATCTGATAGTCTCTCTCAGGTGCGAATTGATTGCCACGATTGGCTTTGAAAATACCTTTTTCCCAAAACCATTTTAGAAGTTTTTCGTCAAAATCGCTTTTATTGATATTGATTTTTTCCTTTTTCTGGGCCTTTCTGGTTAGGTTTTCAACTTTTCTGAGTAGTCTTTCTTCCTCTTCCAGTTGCTGATCGAGGCTAATACGATGAAAATGGCGAACACAGTCGCTTCCTATAGGGAAGAGACGTTGGCCTGTAACTCCGTTAAAGAGTTCGTAGGTGTATTTTATGGCGTTCCCGCAGACACAATTACTACGGCCAATGCCATTAAAAATCAAGGAAACTTCATTCCATTCCTTGGTAGCTTGATCCCAAGTATCGGCTTTTGAAGCCTGTAAAACCGCATCGTGCAAGGATTTTCTAACTGGAAGTGGCATGAGGTCTCCTTTCTAGATTATACTTTTAAAACTTGAACATCGTCTTTGCCGAGTAAAATCAAGTATTTTTCAATATTTTCAATCGAATAGGCTCGAGATAAGGCCTCTCCGTATAGGGCTAACTGACCACGGTAGCGGTCTATGAGTTGACTTGGTTGATCATAACGGTCAGTCTTGTAGTCAAAAAGAACGATGCGATCCTCATAAAGCAGATAGCCATCCAAGATCCCACGGACAACGAAGTCTTCTTGACTCTTCTGGTCCCGCTTGAGCATAGAAAAAGGTTGCTCGCGATAGAGATGGCCGGTATTAGCGAGAATTTCCTGACCAAGTGGTGTTTCAAAGAAGGCGAGAATTTTAGAAAGATTGATCTTGTCTCTTACAGCTGGACTAGTCTGAACTTGTTTGAGAGTATCTTTCAGGCTAGCAAGTGTTGGTCGCTGACTAAGGTCAATTCTCTGCATGAGTTCGTGAGTGGCACTACCAATCTCAGCTCCAGTTACCTTTTCTTTAGTTGAAAAATCTGGTAAATCGAAGCTGATTTGCTTCTCTGTTGATTTGGTTTGGTTAGCAATTTGTACCCCTTCCATATCCATTACTGGTTCGTAGAATTTCTTGATTTGGCTAGGAGTTTGGACGCTAGGAAGTTCAATAGCCGCACGGTGAAGAGTATTATAGACTTCTACTTCTTTTAGCATTTCCAGAGCTTCTTTGATAGTTTCTGACTGGCGATTGTCTGCTTGAGAACTATCTTGTAGAGGGCTCTTGTTTTCCAATTCTCCGATAGCTTCTCTGGTCAGCTGGTCTTCACCAACAAAACGATAGCTAAAGTTGAGATGGTCTTTGGCAAATACTTTAGTGATCGCCCAGATCCAATCTTGGAAATTCTTGGCTTGAAGTCTGGTATGTTTATCGAGTTTTCCGTTTTCAGATCTTGGATACTCCTTGGCTTCTAGCTTTTCACGAGAGCCCTTACCGACAAGATAGAGCTTTTTCTCAGCCCGTGTCATAGCAACATACAGTAGACGCATTTGCTCAGAATAGCTAGCCAGTTGTAGCTCTTCTTCATTTTGCGTATAAGTGAGGCTAGGAATGGAGAGTTTAATGGTTTTCGGATAGTGGGCTTCTACTGCTCCTGTTTCCACCTTGGCAATGTATTTGACACCAAGCCCATTTTTACGACTGAGAATAACGTCTGACATCGAGTCTTGCTTATTGAAGTCCTGATCCATGTTGAGGATAAAGACATAAGGAAACTCCAAACCTTTACTCTTGTGAATGGTCATGAGTTCCACTGCATCTTTAGGCGGTGCGACGGCTACACTTGCAAGATCATGCTGTGCTTCCAAAACCTGGTCAATCATACGAATAAAACGAGACAAGCCCTTGAAATTACTCTTTTCAAACTGGTCTGCTCTCAAAGCTAAAGCATAGAGATTGGCTTGTTTGGCAGGACCGTTAGGCAAAGCTCCGACATAATCATAGTAAAAACGATCGTTGTATATCTTCCAAATCAGGTCATAAAGGGAGTTGGTTTTGGCATATAAGCGCCAAGAATCCAAAATATCCATGAATTGATTTAGTTTTTCCTCTAAAGGTTTGTGAATTAACTCTTTCTGCTCAGCTGTTTGTTTTTGAGCATGAAGCAGTTTCTCATAAAGATTCTCTTGTACTTTATCAGCTGCTTTTTGAAGGGACAAACGTGCCAGCTCGTCCTCATCGAAGCTAAACATTGGAGACTTCATAAGGGCAACCAAGGCATAGTCTTGGAGAGGATTGTGGATGACACGAAGGGTATCCAACATGACTTGCACTTCTAGGGATTGGAGGTAATTATTCTGCTCTCCGTCTGTTTTCACAGGAATTCCATACTCTGACAGAGCGAGGAGTATCTGATCATTACGACTGCGACTGGAAGTCAAAAGAGCAATTTCCTTAAAGGCTACACCATTCTCTTGATGGAGCTTTAGGATTTCCTTGATGACTAAGCGCATTTCTCCTGTGAGTTTCGTGTCTGCATCACTTTCTTCCTCCTCTTGCCCACTATCGTCCTTATCGTAGAGGAGAAATTCTGCCTTGTTGTCTAGATTGGGAGTTAGTTTGGTATTGGCAAAAACAAGCTGGTGCATGCTATCATAGTTGATTTCGCCGACCTCTTGGTCCATAAGGCGTCCAAAAACATCATTGGTTGCTGATAGCACTTCTGAACTGCTACGGAAATTTTCCTTGAGGAGTATCAACTTCCCCTCTTTAGGATTATGCGCATAGCTTTGGAATTTTTCATTGAAAATCTGCGGGTCTGCCTGACGGAAACGGTAGATGGACTGCTTGATATCCCCCACCATAAAGCGATTTTGACCATTAGATAACAATTCCAGCATTCGTTCTTGAATGTGGTTGGTATCCTGATACTCATCGACCATGACTTCATGGAAACGTTCCTGATATGCCTCACGAATTTGTGGGAAATTCTCTAAAATTTCAATGGTGTAATGGCTAATATCAGCAAATTCAAAGGCATTTTCCTGGCGTTTACGTTCACGATAAGCCTCCACAAAATCGCTCATAAAGTTTTGAAAAGTTTTAGCTAACTCCCAGGTGTCTTCATGAAAACGTTCTTGATAGTCGAGAATCGTTATCTGGTCTGCTAGTTGTCCAAGTTTTGCAAACTGGGATTTTCTCTCCTCGTTATAAGCATCTGCAAGTGGCTTCAAATCAGCCTTTCGACTAGAGTTAGCAAGAGCCCGACCATTTTTCTCCTTCGAGATAGCGACAACACGTGAAAGAACTTTTTGATAAGTCTGACTATCGGACTCGTGATTTAAGGAGCCAATTTCATCCAAAACATCTTGCACAGCTTCTAAATAGGCAGCTTTTGGAAACTCCTTGGCATCGTTATCCAGATGATAACGGAAGAAGCTTTCCAAATCCCAAAGCGCCTGCTTGATTTGCTCGGTCAGTTTGTCTTTTTCAATTGCAAAGTCAGCTTCTTCAAACCCTTTGAGAAAAGAGTCGCTCAGCCATTTTTGGGGACTGCTGGTGGATTGTAAAAAGTCATAGATTTTGTAGACTTGTTGGCGCAGACCACGTTCATCCTTGCCACGCCCAGCAAAGTTCTTCACCAAACTACTAAATTTCTCTTTATTCTCACCTTGATAATGCTCTTCAAAAACTTGATGAAAAACTTCGTTCTTTAAGAGTAACTGTTCACTTTCATTTTGTAGAATACGGAAATTCGGTGCGATATCAATCAGATAACCATGCTTGCCAAGGAATTTTTGTGTGAAAGAGTCCATGGTTCCGATGGCAGCGTTTGGTAGATCTGCCAATTGACGTCCCAAGTGTTGTTTGAGATCGAGATCATCGGTTTCTTGGATTTGTTGGCTGATTTTTTTCTCCAAACGTTCCTTGAGTTCAGTAGCAGCCTTGACGGTAAAGGTCGAGATAAAGAGTTGGCTGATTTCCACACCTCGCGCCAATTGATCCAAAATGCGCTCGGCCATAACAAAGGTCTTCCCTGAACCAGCAGAGGCTGAAACAAGGATATTTTGCCCTTCGGTATAAATGGCTTCGATTTGCTCGGCAGTTTTCTTTTGTTCCTTGCTCGAACTCGCTTCTGCTTCTTGCAATTTTTTAATTTCTTCCTCAGTTAAAAAGGAAATAGGCTTCATCGATTCAACTCCTCTCTCATTTTTTCAAACCAAGCTTGCTTGAGTTTTTCTCCGACCAGTCGTTTGCCATCAGCTAGCTCTAACTTCTCTAGAAAACGAGCTTGACCTAGATGGTAGTTTGCTTCAAAGCCAGTAATAGCCTGATGTTGTTGAACGTATGGGGCAATACTTCTGCCATTCTCTGTGTATGGATTGATGGCGAACTGACCTTGTAAAATCTTCTCAGCTGCCTTCTTGTAAAGATGGGCATTGTAGTCCAATAAGAGCTGGAATTCCTCGTCTGTCAGCTGATTAGCCTTGTTTTTGTTGTAAAATTCGCCCAAGTGACTGCTTTCTTTCTCTAAAAAGAGTCCCTGGTATTTCATAGACTTGCTGACTTCTGCTACTGCTCCTGCCAGACTTTTAACAGCTAATAAAGATTGGACAGGCTCAGCCATTTCCAAGTACATGGCACCGAAAAAGTTCTGCTCCCCTTCTCTTTTTAGGGCAGCAAGATAGGTAGGCAGTTGGGAATTAAGCCCATTAAAGAAATGAGGAAACTGGAATTGGGTCAAACTAGACTTATAGTCCACCACTCCTAGCGCTCCATCAGCTTTCAGGCGGTCAATACGGTCAACCTTGCCTCGCACATGGACACTGCGACCATTATCCAATTGAATAAAGGCTTGATCTTTACCACCAAATGTTGCCTCCTCTTGAATGGTTTCGATAGCTGGATTATGACGAAGGATGTGGCCCGTAGTTCGCGCGACATCAAGTAGAACTTCCTTGGTAAACTGGGCTTCCAAACTTTCCTGATAAATAGCTTCAAATTCGCGTTCTTGGCTGGTTTCCTTGATAGCTTGCTCCAAACGCTGATCAAAGGAATTTTCAGCAGGTAGTTTCAAGGCACGTTCAAAAATACGGTGCAAGAAATTCCCGTGACTGCGAGCATCTGGACGCAGGCGCAATTCTTCCTGCAAACCTAAGACATAACGGAGGAAATAACTGTATTCATTGCGGTAAAATTCTGTCAAACCAGAAGTAGACAGGTAAAACTCCTTGTCAGCAGGGTAGAGAGCCTGCAAGGTCTCTTTCTCTAATGGCTTGCTGCTTGGACTAGTTGGGAGTGCAGGATTTGTAAGACCTTTTTGATCTAGTTTTTTCCCCATGACACGAGCCAAAACCTTGACAAAGGTGACATCTTTTTCATTTTCACTTGAACCTGCCTGCTGGTGATAGGCAACCAGACTAGACAAAAGACTGTGATAAGAACCCATATCATCCTTAGACAGACTTTTTTGATGAATCTTCTTCTCTATTCGGCTAAATCCAAAACTCACCAGTTCCTGAAGATAGGCCGATTCCTTGCTCTCATTTTCATTGAGGAGACTTGGAGCTGACAACACCAACTGCTTACGAGCAGCATTGACTAAAGAAAGCATGGTATAGCGATTTTTCTTGAGATTTTCGCTACTTGCAATCAGTAATTGCACTCCCTCCTCAGTTGCTTGGTTTAGGCTTTGTCTTTCTTCGTCTGTTAACAGACTGGTGTTTTGCGCAATTTTGGGTAAATAATCCTGAGTCAGCCCAATGGCGTAGACAAAGTCAGCGGTCAGAGGGGCAATCAGATCGTAACTCTGCACCAGAACAGTATCAACAGTTGCTGGAATGGTGCGATACTGGGACAAACTCATCCCAGAATGAAGCAAGGACAGGAAGTCCTCTAGACTAACTTGTGAACCGGAAAAAACGGTCGCAAATTGTTCTAAAACATGGCAGAAGGCTTTCCAAACTTCGGCTTGTCTTTCCTGTTCTAGTGTTTCCATAGTAGCTGTCAATTCTTGCATCTGCTTGCTTAAAGCAGCATTTTTTAGAAAAGTATTCCACTTTTGCAAGAGATTTTCAGCCTTTTGTTTTCGACTGGCAAATAAGGTTTCAAGTGGCGCCAAAACGCGCAGACGAAGAGAATTTAAACGCTCTAAATCAAATTTTCCATGGTGGGATTTGGTAAAGGTCTGCTGAAAAGCTGGCAAGCCATTGATACCAAGATAGCGGAGATATTGCTCGAAAGCATCAATATCCGCTTGGCTAAGGTCAGTATACAGACCAGTTCTGAGGAGATTAATCAAATCTTCCTGACGGAAACGGTAACGTTTCAAACGCAAAATAGATTCGACATACTGAGTCAAAGGGTGGTGAGCCATGGATTCACTTCTACCAAGATAGAAAGGAATCTGGTACTGGTCAAAAATGGTTTTCAGTGATAACTGGTAAGAAGACACATCCCCCAGCAGAATACGGAAATTCTTGTAACTCAGATCTGGATTGTCATGTAATTTCTGACGAATAGCGCGAGCTACCAGCTCCAACTCCTCTTTTTGCATCAAACAAGACCAGATTTGCAGGTTTTCACGGTCCTTCTCATCAACATCTAAAGCGAGTTCTGAAAAGTCATAAGAAGACTCCAGCAAACGAGAGGCCTTGTCAAAACAATCCATCTTCTCATGTATCTGAGAACGATCCTGAGCAGGCGTTTGGTATTTTGCCCCCAAATGATGAAGAAATTCCACACTGGCTTGGTAGAGATTCCCTTCAGAGAACGGACTGGTATAGGCTTTCTTGCTTGCACAGGCCCCAATAACAATCTCGGCACCTTTTCGATGAAGTAGATCCACTACACGCTCTTCCTCGGCAGAAAAACGAGTAAATCCATCAATAACCAAGGCAATCTGACTGAAATCACTACTTACCTTGCCATTCTCAATAGCCTCAATCAAATGGGACAACTGACTTCCCTGAGCCAACTGACCTTGATTGAGATAGGCTGTTACTTTCTCAAAAATCAAGAGTAAATCTGCTCTCTTGTCCTCATCCGTCAAACTTTCTAAGTCCAAAAAGCTCATCTGAGCAGTCGTCATCTCATGATAAAGTTCAATCAACTGCTGGATAAATTGAGGATCCTGCTTAATCGCACCATAAACACGTAAGTCCTTGGAATCGAGTTCCGCAAGACACTTATAAAAAGCCATCCCAAGCCCGATATCATCCAGACTGGTATTAGCTGGTAAATCATTCAAGATTAGGTAACGAGCCATTTGAGTGAAACGCGTGACGGTAATCGCAAAAGAAGCCTGCTGGGACAAGCATTCCAGCACGGCGCGTTCTTTTTCAAATGAAAGAGAGTTGGGGGCGATGTAGAAGACCCGCTTGCCAGCAGCAACTAGCTCTTCTGCCTCTCTGGTTAAAATATCTGTCAAAGAAGTCCGAATATCAGTATAAAGTAATTTCATCTCTGCCTCGTTTGGTTTATCAAAGTTTCTTACTCTATTATAGCAAAGTTCGCTTCACAGTCCAAATCCAAAATTCTAGTTGACAATCATTTAATTAGCAAATCAATCATCCTTCATCATCCACTTTCATATGCTGAAAGATATAGAGGAAAAAGTCTTTGGAAACTTCAAAATGTCCATAACGAAGTCGAGAAGTATAGTCTTTCCATTCAGGATGTTGTCTAGCTATTTCTATGGAGCAATCTTTGACTGGTTGATAATACTCGACATTTCGTCTAAAGGGAAAGAATCCTTCGAACTGCTCTACTTGATAGGCTTTGTCATCTGTAATTTTACCTACGGCCACAAAAGCCTGTAACTTATCTTGACCGTTCATATCGTATTTTGGACTATAGTATAAAAAATAGTCACCTTTTTTCATACGGTTTAAGGGGCCGCCCTTTCCATGACAGACCTGGCAAAAATTCCCTTCAACTCCTCTTAAAACATGGTTCTTTGAAACAACTCCAACCCAATATCTAGGCATTTTTATCCTCCAACTCTACTAACAAACGATTAAAAACTTCTCTATCGTTAGATAGTTTTTCAAAAAATTCTTCATCAACCCCTTCTACTAAAGGTAAAGCTTGATTGACCTTCTCTGCGCCAGACTTCGTCACTGAGACCAGTTTTGCCCGACTATCCTTTGGATGTTGATCGCGTTTAATGTAGTCCTTCTTCTCCAGTAGCCTAACAATCTGGGAAACCGTCATGACATCCATACCAGTGAACCGAGCGATATCAACTTGCGTTACATATTCCTCTCTATTAGACAGAAACAAAAGCGAAGTCAAAACGATAAATTGAGGCAGAGTAAGACCAACTGATTTCAAAACTCTTTTTAAGTTGCTTTCCCACTTGTTGTAGACTTTGATGAACAGAAGACCTGTAGACTCTGTTTCATCGTTTTTATAAATTGAATTAAATTGATACTTTGACATTATTTCTCCTTAAATATTAAGTATACATATTATAAATGAATTTATTTTGTTTTTCAAGAAAAGGAAAGTCAAATGTTACAATTCTGTCAGACATTTCATAGTCTATATGCTATAATAAAAGCAAAACACCTAGAAAAGGAAGTCTTATGATTAAACTACTAGCCTTGGATATGGACGGAACCCTCCTCAATGAAGCTAAGGAAATCCCGCAAGCCCACATCACTGCCATTCACCAAGCCATTGAAAAAGGTGTCAAACTGGTTCTCTGTACAGGTCGCCCGCTTTTCGGTGTCCTTCCCTACTATAAAAAACTAGGACTGGACCTTCAGAATGAGTATGTTATTGTCAATAACGGTTGTTCAACCCACCAGACCAGTGACTGGAGTCTAGTGGACTGGCAAGAACTCAGTCCAGCTGACATCGAATACCTCTATGACCTAGCTGAAAAAAGCGACGTCCAGTTAACTCTTTTTGATGAGGAACATTATTTTGTCCTCGGTGGCAAGCCCAATCAAATCGTTCAAAATGATGCCAAGCTAGTCTTTTCAGACCTGACTGAAATCTCCCTTGAGGAGGCGACCAGTGGCAAATATCGAATGTTCCAAGGTATGTTTTTAGGAACCAAAGAGCAAACAGACGATTTTGAGCAACGGTTTGCTGAGGAACTCTGCCAACGATTTAGCGGAGTTCGTTCACAGCCTGTCATTTATGAAGCCATGCCACTTGGAACGACAAAGGCTACTGCTCTTTCTCGACTAGCAGCGATTTTGAAGATCGAGCCCTCAGAAATTATGGCCATGGGCGATGCCAATAACGATATCGAAATGCTTCAGTTTGCAGGACTTGGCATTGCAATGGGAAATGCCAGCGACCATGTCAAATCCCTTGCTAATGACGTTACAGCCAGCAACGAAGAAGACGGCGTTGCGCGTGCCATTGAGAAGTATATTTTATAGTAAAAAAAGCCCAGTTCATATCAACTGGGTTTTGTTTCTTTTAAGAATTACAAAACTTTAGAAACTCTTTAGAATTACTTGATGTTTCTTTGATTTCTATACCTTATACTAAAGTTAGAAAAATAAATCAAAAGGAGAAAATCATGAAAACAGTACTCGAAATTCATGGACTGACCAAACAATTTGCTAACCAAGCTATTCTTCAAGATCTTAGTCTAACCATAAAAGAGGGAGATATTTATGGTCTAATTGGAAAAAACGGAGCAGGTAAAACTACTCTTATCAAAATAATTACTCAATTATTGTTTGCGGACAAAGGTACAGTTTCCCTCTTCTCTAGCCAAGAACAAAATGAGTGGACCAAGGCCTTATCTCGAGTAGGTTCAGTTATCGAATCACCTGTAGCTCACAATCACTTGACAGCTTATCAAAACCTTAAATATTATTGTATGATACGTCATATTCCAAATGCTGATAAGGTGATTCAGGAGACCTTGGACTATGTTGGCTTGTCAGATACAGGTAAAAAAGTCTTTCGTGATTTCTCACTAGGAATGAAACAAAGACTTGGTATCGCCATTGCCCTCCTAACAAAACCCGACTTCCTGATTCTTGATGAACCTATTAATGGTCTCGATCCGATTGGAATCAAAGAATTTCGTCTCATGATCCAGCGACTCAATCAAGAAAAAGGCATAACTATACTCATCTCTAGTCATATCTTGTCAGAACTCTATCTCTTAGCTAATCGCTTTGGTATTCTGGATCAAGGTAAGATTATCCGTGAAATCAGTAAAGCTGAATTTGAAACACTGAGTGAGGATTATATTGTGCTTAAAACAAGTGATAAAGAAAGAGCTTGTCAGGTATTGAAAGAACAAATCCAGCTCCAGTTTAAGGTTGTAAACCCTGAAAATGAAATCCATATCTTTGGTAATGAACAAGATGTTAAACAGATTCTCAAGCAACTAACTTTGTCCGATGTTGCTATTGATGAGATTTACTTTGCCCGTCAAAACCTAGAAGAATACTTCACCCAATTGGTAGAATAGGAGAAAAATCATGATACATACCATTCAAGCAGATTTTTACCGTCTTTTCCGCTCCAAAGGATTCTGGATTACAGAATTCATTCTCTTTGTACTTATGTTACTGGGTGCTACTATTGGCGCTACAGGGCATCTAATGTCAGTTCAAGCAGCACCACCTGAGCTTCCTACCCATGGTTGGAATGGGATAGAAGCTCTAATCAACGCGTCAAATAACGGCTCAAACCTCGTTTTCCTCTGTATTATTCTAGTGTGTTTAGTTCTTGGGGTCGATCTAATCGGCAAGCTTTATAAAAATAGTTTGACAGTTGGTGTTTCTCGTACAGAATTTTTCCTTGCTAAATTCTTTGTACTAGCAAGTATCGCTCTCTTACAACTCATCACAAGTCTTGTGATTGCCTTTATTCCCGCGACTCTACTAAATGGACTTGGTACAATACCTGATGGTTTTGTTACTAATCTCCTCTTGACGATTTCCCTTCAATTTCTATGCCTTCTCGCTTGGCTTTCGATTGTCTCCTTTATTCTCTACCTAACTCATTCTTATCTTGCCGTATTTATTGGTTATCTGATTAGCTCTATCGTCCTTTCTATTCCAATTCTTGTTTTCCCAGACATTGAAATTCTTAGATATTTAATTCTAGATTTTGCCTATGCTATGACCACTAATAGTCAAGCTATTCTCTATACCATCACGGTTTGCGTAACAGTCATACTTTTCTTCTCTTTCAGTGGACTGATTATTTTCAAGAAGAAAAGCTTATAAAAAGGACCTCCTCTAGGATATAGAGGAGGTTTCTTCTGTTAAAGATAAATAAAGACTGAAAACCATTCTCCATCAGTGGCTAGCTTCATATCCGCTCCAAGAAGATGAACTAATTCCTCAGTAATATAGAGACCTAAACCAGAGGATTCTTCGGTATCTGACATATTTTCAGAATAAAAACGATTGCTGAGATTGTCTATATTCTTGATAGGTTTTTTGACTAGATTATCAATTTCCAAAACAAGTCTATTTTCTTCCTTTTTCAAGGAAAGTCGAGCCTTCTCCTTGCCGTGCTTGAGAACATTTCCAAGGAGGTTTTGTATAATTCGATCAAGCAAGTCCTCATCAGTCGTCGTTTTCAATCCTGGTTCAACGTTAAAATCAAGAACAATATGTGAAGATTGAAAAACGTCGTAATAAGCTAAAGTCTTTTTCGTTATAAAAGTTGATAAATCAGGTTCTTCCAGTTTCGGTTTGACTGCGCCTTCCATCAAATGACGGTATTCGAGGAGAGCCTCCAACCGTTTGGAAACCAAATCCTGATGATGGGCTATTTTATTTAAGGTTTCTGAACTATTATCGGGGTGTTTTATTAGTTGCTGAGTGTATCCTGAAGCGATTGTTAAAGGTGTCCGAATATCATGAGCAATGTTACTGATTGCCATATCTAGGGTGCGTTTTTCACGCTTCATGATTAGCTGGTTTTGCTCCACTTCTTGAAATAGATTCTCAATTTGGTTATGTAGACGCAAAATGGTCTTTGAAAAGAAATTTACACCGATCCTCTTCATGCTACCAGAGCGAATCTTTTCTTCGATTTGTCTGCTTAAATCTCTAATTGCTATATGATAGCGAATCAAAGAAATCGCCAAAATGATGTTAATGAGGAGCAATATAGATATCAAAATGTAAATCATTACTTATCTCCTTTTAATCGAACACCAACTCCCCAAACGGTTTCGATGTACTCGTGATTTGGATCCAGTTGATGCAGTTTTTTACGGAGATTGCTTAGATGGGTGTTGAGCGTATTGTCTCCAGGCAGGTAACTTTCTTCCCAAATCAATTCATAGAGTTCTTCCTTGGTGAAGATCTTTTTAGGGTACTGGAGCAACATTTGGAGAATCTGACACTCTTTCTTTGCAAGGCGAATGGTTTCAGTTGCGTTACTTATTTCAAAACTATCCGCATCGAACTGGATATTTTTAAAGCTTTGTACGAAGTTATCAATTTCTCTTCGATCTCCTGACTGATGTTCACCACTTTGGCGTAATTGCACGGTGACTCTGGCAAAGACTTCGTCCAAATCAAAAGGTTTTACCACATAATCATTGGCACCGTCTAGTAGATATTGGCTGATGAGCTTTTTATCACCTAAAGCAGTAAGCATGATGACCGGAGTCTGACTAGTTTGTCGAATAGCTTGCAAGACTTGGTCGCCATTTTTCCCAGGGAGCATGATATCTAGCAAAACGAGATCAATGCCACCTTTGTCAAATTGCATGATACCTTCTGTCCCAGAAAATGCTTGAATCACCTCGTGTTCCTCTGCAAGAAGGGTTCTTAAGATTTCCTGGATTTCATTATTATCTTCAATTACAAGTATGCTCGCCATAAACCTCGTCCTTTCTAAAACTATTATAACATGTTTTGTTGGGAATTCCAGATACAGAAAAGCTCCTCTCGCATTTTAAGCAAGAAGGAGCTAATGGATATTGAATCTACTTAAGCAAATAAGCAATCAAAGTTATAATCCATAGATGAGCTGGGTAGAAAATATAAAAGAAATATTTACTCCAACTAGTTTCTTTTCCTCGCTGTCCATTATACAAAGCCATAAAAGGAAATACGGTGATAAAGAGCCAGTCAGAATTGTAAAGCATCATTTCCAGTGTTTGGTGCCAAGTGTCGTAAATTTGGATGGAAGTCACTAACAAGAAGGCCCACAGAAAGGCATAGAGGAGATTTCGCAAGCCCTTGCGATTTCGACAAGAGTAACTAATCAAGAGAAATGGTAGCATGGTGATGCCACCCTCGGTAAAAAGACACCCGAAAATCAAGAGCCCAGCAAGCCCAATACGACGCCACAACTTCTCCTTTTTATCCAACTCTTTTCTGGGAAAACCAATCCAAAGCATGGTGACACCGATGGCCAAAGTCAAGAAAATATTATTAGTAACCATTACACCCTTAGAGGCAAACAGAGTATTGAGAAGGCTATTTCCAGCAAACATGATCAGCGCCCAAGACCAGAGACGGATGAGGTAGTTTTTCAAGTTTCGAGTATAGATAAAACCTTCCATAGCCATATACGCAAACCAAACTCCCACACAACGGGTCAAGGCGTGAAAGATACCTTCCCACAAAGGAGAAACGATCCCGGTGATATGAGGGATATGGTCCAGAACCATTACTGCCGCCATCAGATACTTCAACTGTGTCGCATTCCATTTTTTCATAATAAACCTCTTTCTTTTTTATCTACATAGAGTATAGCATACATTTCCGCGTATAATCGTACACCTATCTTACATTTAAAAAGCCTATCTTACATTTTTGTAAGACAGGCATGAATATTAAATGTTTATTATGAAATTTACCTTCTAGTCCGTAATTCGTTGGTACATTTCGGGTCTTCTATCACGAAACAGTCCCCAATTTAGGCGCTCGCTTGCTCCCTTATCAAGGTCATAAGTTGCTAACAGAACAGCTTCTCCTTGTCTTTCAGCTCTCTCTAGAATAGCTCCTGTTTCATCCGTCATAAAGGAGGAACCGTAGAAGTCAAGACTAGAACTCTGTCCGCCATTTTCCTCACTAGGAGTGACTTCTTCCAAACCGTAACGATTGGCTGCAATGACTGGGACAATATTTGCTGCTGCGTGCCCTTGCATGGTACGTTGCCAGTGACCGCAACTATCCGTATCTAAGATAGGCTCTGAACCGATAGCGGTTGGGTAAAAGAGCAATTCTGCCCCATTCAACGCAAGACAGCGCGCCGTTTCAGGAAACCATTGATCCCAACAGATGCCAATCCCAATCTTAGCATAGCGAGTATCCCAGACCTTGAAACCAGTGTTACCAGGCGTAAAGTAAAATTTTTCTTGATAATAATGATCATCTGGTATGTGGGTCTTCCGATAAACGCCCAGCACTTCTCCATCAGCATCAATGACGGCGATTGAGTTATACAAGACATTGCCATCTTTCTCGTAGAAACTGATGGGTAAAACGACCTTTAGCTCCTTGGCAATGGTTTTAAAATGCTGAATGGCTGTATTTTCTGTCACCGACTGAGCATGCTGGTAGTAGTCATACTGGCGTTCCTGACAGAAATAGGGACGTTCAAACAACTCGGGCAAGAGAATAATTTGTGCGCCTTGTTCTGCAGCTTGACGTACTAGACGTTCCGCTGTTTGGATATTTGTCGCCACATCCTTGGCGCATTGCATCTGGATCGCTGCAACTTTTACATTTCTCATCTTTTTCTCCTATTCTGGGATTTGTTGGGTGATACAGTGAATATTGCCACCACCTAAGAGAATATCTCTGGCTGGAATTCCTACGACCTTACGGTCTGGGAAACACTTGCTGAGGATATCTAGGGCCACTTGGTCGTTTACATCCTCAAACTGGGGCACTAAGACAGACTTGTTTGCAATATAGAAATTGACATAGGAAGCTGCAAGACGTTCACCTGCATAACGCTCTTCTTCCCCTTCTTCATAGATGTAGCCTGACAAATCCTCTTCGGTTACAACTTGATGAAGCGCTGGGATTGGCAATTTATGAATGGTGAAGGTACGCCCTTTTGCATCTGTTTCTTTTTCTAAAAGCACAAGATCAGCTGCAGACACGGCATACTGAGGATCGCTTTTGTCGTCTGTCCAAGCTAAAACAAGTTCTGCAGGACCAACAAAGGCTGCAACATTGTCAACGTGTTCATTGGTTTCGTCCTGATAAATACCATAAGGAAGCCAAATAACTTTTTCAGCGCCAAGGCTCTCTAATAAGGTGTTTTCAATTTGCTCTTTAGACAGGTGGGGATTGCGTCCAGGACTGAGTAAGCAGCTTTCAGTCACAAGAATGGTCCCTTGACCATCGCTATGGATCGCGCCGCCTTCCAGTACAAAAGGTTTGGCATCATAAACAGGTATCTCTAAAACTTCTGCAAAACGACTGGCTACTTGGTTATCCTCTTCATAATCTTGATAAAGACCATCGACAGCACCACCCCAGGCATTAAAAGACCAATCGACTGCCAATCTTTCTCTTTTATCATTGACAAGAATAGTCGGCCCCGTATCACGCGCCCAGGCATCATTAGTAGGAATATCTAAATAAACAACCTTTTCTCCAAGATAGGATTGGGCTTCAGATAGATGGTCCTGCTCCACCAAAAGATAGACTCTTTCCCCTTCTGCTATGGTCTTGATAATTTGGCTAAATGCTTTTTTTGCAGCCTTTCCTTGAAAAGGCCATGAACCTGGTCGAGTCGGCCATATCATGAGGGTGCCATGATGGGGTTCATACTCTGCTGGCATACGATAGCCTAATTTCTTTGGACTGTCCATCATGATAACCTCCCTTTAAAGTCTTGATAACCGAAGGCTTTGACTAAGCTGCAGTCTCCCTGCTCGTCCATGAGATAGAGACTTGGCAAGCCAATACCATTAAAGGTATTATTTTTGACAAAGGAGTAAATAGCCATGTCTTCAAAGTAAAGTCTATCACCGATTTGGACTGGATTTTCAAAACTATAATCACCAATCACATCACCCGTCAGGCAGGTATTAGAAGAAAGTCTATAGGTATGGGCTTTTTCCTGCGGTTCAAATCCATTTCTCAGAGGTGGACGATAGGGCATTTCAAGTACATCTGGCATATGGCAGGTCGCAGAGGCATCTAAAACCAAAATATCCATACCGTTTTCGACAATGTCCAATACTTCAGTTGCTAGAGAACCCGCATTGAGCGCAATAGCTTCACCCGGCTCGATATAGACTTCAAGATTGTAAGTTTCTCGGATACGCTTGATTTCTGAAATCAGCAAATCCACATCGTAGTCTTCTCTGGTGATGTGGTGTCCACCACCCATATTGAGCCATTTAACTTGATACAAATAGGGTCCAAACTGCGCTTCTACTGCTTTCAAAGTTGTCTCTAAATCATCTGAACCTTGCTCACAAAGAGTATGAAAATGAAGTCCGTCCACTAAATCCAACAAATCACTCGGTATCTTGTCTAGGCTAACTCCAAACCGAGATCCCGGAGCACAAGGGTCATAGAGCGCGTGATCACCTTGGGTAGAACATTGAGGGTTGAGGCGCAAACCGACACTGATACCAGCCTCTCGGCAACGAGGTCCATGTTTACGCAACTGTCTCTCTGAGTTGAAGACGATATGGTCCGTTATTTCCAGCAATTCCTCCAAGTCTGCATCCTTGAAAGCTGGAGCAAAGACATGGACTTCCCCCGGAAACTCTTCTCTAGCCAGCTTAGCTTCATAAAGTCCACTAGCCGTCGTACCAGATAGATACTGGCTAATCAAGGGATAGGTTTTATAGAGGGAATAAGCCTTTTGGGCAAGTAAAACTTTGCATCCAGCTTCTTCTTGTACATATTTTAGAATGCGACAGTTTGCTTCTAACTTGGCCAAGTCAATGACATAAGCTGGTGTGGGTACTTGTTCTAACTTCATTAGTCCACCATTTGCGGGTTTTCAACCACAACCCAAGGTAATCCATACTCATTCAAAGCTTCCATGAATGGATCTGGATCCAATTCTTCAAGGTTATAGACTCCAGGTTGTTTCCAAGTACCATTCATCACTAATTTTGTCCCAATCATAGCTGGAACTCCAGTGGTGTAAGAAATTGCTTGTGAACCAACTTCGGCGTAACATTCCTGATGGTCGCAAACATTGTAGATGTAGATGGTCTTTTCAACACCATCTTTTACACCTGTAAAGATACAACCGATATTGGTTTTACCAACTGTGCGTGGACCAAGGCTGGCTGGATCTGGAAGCAAGGCTTTCAAAAATTGGATTGGCACAATGTCTTGTCCATTAAAGTTAATAGCATCCGTACGAAGAAGACCAACGTTTTCCAAGCATTTCATATGCGTTAGATAAGATTGGCCAAAAGTCATAAAGAAACGAATCCGTTTGACTCCAGGAATGTTTTTGGCCAATGATTCAATTTCTTCGTGGTGAAGGAGATACATGTCTTTTTGTCCAACCTGAGGGAAATCGTACTCACGCTTGATTGACATGGCTTCGACTTCGACCCATTTTCCATCTTCCCAGTAAGAACCTGGCGCAGAAACCTCACGGAGATTGATTTCTGGGTTAAAGTTTGTCGCAAATGGATAACCGTGGTCACCACCATTACAGTCTAGAATGTCGATATAGTGGATTTCATCAAAATAGTGTTTGAGAGCATAAGCTGAAAAGACACTGGTCACACCTGGGTCGAAACCAGAACCGAGAAGAGCAGTTAAGCCCGCTTCTTTAAATTTCTCCTGATAAGCCCACTGCCACGAGTAGTCAAAGTAGGCTGTAAAACCAAGTTCCTTACAACGTTTCTCATAGATAGCGCGCCACTCAGGATCTTCTGTATCCTCTGCCTCGTAGTTGGCGGTATCGATATAGTGGACACCTGTTGCCAAGCAAGCATCCATAATGGTCAAATCTTGATAAGGCAGAGCTACGTTCAAAACAGCTTCTGGTTTGTAGCTTTCAATCAAAACAATCACTTCTTCAACCTTGTCAGCGTCAAGAGCAGCTGTTTCAATCTTTGTACTTGTTTTCCCTTCTAATTTAGCCTTCAAGTCATCACATTTCGACTTGGTGCGGCTAGCAATCATAATCTCTGTAAAGGTTTCGCTATCTTGGCAAATCTTTGAAATAGCAACTTGGGCAACACCCCCACATCCAATAACTAATAAGCGACTCATTTTTTTCCTTCCTCTTCTTCTAAAATGTCCTCAACATACTTGGGCAACATAAAGGCTCCCACGTGTAAGTTTGCAGTGTAGTATTCTGTGAAAAGCTGGCGTTTTTTCCAGCCTTCCTTGTCAAAATCTTTAACAGGGTGATATTTTTTCGATGCAAATCCAAACAACCAATAGCCTGCAGGACTGGTTGGGATATGTGCCTGATAAACCCGGCTGATTGGAAAGGCTTGATTGACCTTGCGGTGCATGCTTCGGCAAGCTGACTCATCCTCGTCAAAGAAGGGACTCCCATGCTGATAGATCATGATGCCGTCTTCTTTCAAGGCTCTGTAACTGTTCCCGTAAAATTCCTTGGTAAAGAGCCCTTCCGTATGTCCAAATGGATCCGTCGCATCGTTAATAATGATATCGTAATCATCCTCACAGTTTCTCAAAAAGCGTAGCCCATTTTGGTAGTAAATGGTAACACGAGGATCATCTAGCCCTGCAGCAAAGTCTGGGAAATACTCACGACAGACCTCAACCAACATCTCATCTGGTTCCACAATATCGATTTGCTCCAGTTCAGGATAGAGGGTTAATACTTGGGCAACACCACCGTCACCACCCCCAATAACCAAGACTTTCTTTGGATTTGGGTGGACAGCCATGGGAACGTGAACGGTCATTTCATTGTAAACAAAATCATCTGCATCTGAAAACAAGACATGCCCATTTAAGATCAATATCTTTCCAAAAGCTGGCGTATCTAATACTTCGATATCCTGCCATTCACTTTTTCCAGCATAGAGTTGCTTTGCAGTTCTCAAGGACAATTTAACATCTGGAGTATGAACTTCAGAAAACCATAGATCCATCTAGTTCTCCTTTCTCTTAATGACGTTGATGTGATTGACCTCTGGATCTTCCGTTCCTTGGAGGGAACAACCACGTTCTTTGGCAAATTGGATATAGTCTACAATTTCTCGTATAATGCGTTCACCTGGTGCTAGGATTGGGATGCCTGGAGGATAGCACATGACAAATTCCCCACAGACATGTCCAACAGATTCATCCAAGGTGAAACTTCTTCTCTCTGAATAAAAGGCTTCCTGAGGAGACAGCACTAACTCGGGCTGGATATATTCTCCAGCAATCAAATCTTTTCCATCTCTTGAGTAGAGTCTCTTGATATCCGCCAAAGCACCGACCAAACGTTCGATGTCTTGGATGCGGTCACCAATCGAAATATAAGCTAAGATATTCCCAATATCACCAAATTCGATCTGAATGTCGTATTCGTCTCGCAGGAGGTCATAAACTTCGATACCTGTTAAGCCAATACCCTGAGTGTAAACGGACAGCTTGGTCACGTCAAAATCACAAACAGACACACCGTCTATGAGCTCTTTTGAGTAGGCATAATAACCACCGATAGCATTGATTTCACGACGAGCATACTCAGATAGTTCAATGACTTTCTCAAAAGACTCTTTGCCACGAAGGGCTAAGTTGCGACGAGAAATATCCAAACTAGACATAAGTAGGTAAGAGGCAGATGTAGACTGGGTCAGGTTAATGATCTGACGAACGTACTCAGGATTCATCTGCTCCCCGATAAGAAGGATGGAGCTCTGGGTCAAACTCCCACCAGACTTATGCATAGAGACCGCCGCCATATCAGCGCCAGCATCCATAGCAGACAGCGGCAATTTATCTGTAAAATGCAAATGCGCTCCATGGGCTTCATCCACTAAAACCATCATGCCAGCTTCGTGAGCCATTTCCGTTAAACCCTTGAGGTCTGAACAAATCCCATAGTAAGTAGGATTGTTGATTAGGATAGCTTTAGCATCTGGATGTTCCTTAATGGCCTGTGCAACACGGTCATTTTCAAGACCTAAAGCGATACCGATTTTAGGATCCACACTCATCTCGATATAGATGGGAATGGCACCACATAGAACCAGCGCATTGATAGCAGATTTGTGAACATTACGTGGCAGAATAATCTTATCTCCTGCCTTACAGGTGGAAAGAATCATGGTCTGAACTGATGAGGTTGTTCCCCCAATCATGAGAAAGGCATGGGCTGCACCAAAAGCATCCGCAGCTAATTCCTCCGCATCCCGAATAATCGAAATGGGATGACCAAGATTATCCAAGGGTTTCATAGAATTGACATCAATGCCAACACATTTTTCTCCTAACAGTTCGACAAGTTCTGGATTTCCTCGTCCACGCTTGTGACCTGGCACATCAAAGGGGACAATCCTTTTCTTGCGTAGTTTGACCAAAGCCTCGTAAATTGGGGCTTGGTTTTGATCTAACTTCTTCAAGACATACTCCTTTACCGTATTTTTAGCACCTCAAGAAGATAAAGGCGACTAAAGGTTGACTTATGAAAAAAGAGCAGGTTTTCACCTGCTCTGCAATCTTCTGACGTGTGTATTTTGGTTTCTGTTGAGTATGTCTGTTCCTGATGTTTCCTAACTCTCTAGTAGCAAATATTACGTACTTTATTGATCGTTTCACAAGATGACGTGTGCTTTCACCACACTAAAATTTATGAATTAGGACAAGTGTCCTAACATCAACTTATAAAAGTAGGCTTTTAACCCTATCAATAATGTGGCTTTTCAACCACGCTTCGGCATTCAACCCTGCCTGTCCGTAGGCATTTTTTACTCGGGTTTATATTTGCTAGAAAACATCTTCTCATTTTCTAAGCCTTATAACTATATCATGTTTACAAGAGCTTGTAAAGGATTTTGTGAAACTTTTTTAAAGAATTTCTTTTTTTGTTCGCAAAATATTATTCAACAATAAAAAGAAATCGCTTTAAAGCGTTATAGACATAAGAAAAAAGAAACTACAACCATTAGCTGCTTCAATAATCTTAAAGTATAACTTGATATTGAAAATCAGTTCTTTTCATCAGATTTTATACACATTTCTAGCTAGGAAGTGCGAATCAACTGCTCCAATTCTACTTCTGAAAGCTGTCCTTGATTGTAAAGTTTTCTAAGTAAATCCTCATCTACAGTAATTGAATAGTAATCCGTCACAAACTCATGAAATTTCTCAAAACTGTCAAAGAAATAGGATAACAACCATTCGCCACCGTCCTGCTCTTGGTAGGTATTTTGATGCTCTTGACCGTCATACCAGATAAAGAAAGTTGTTTCATCTTTTTGCTCTTCTGAATATAGGTTTTGATACTTTACATCCAGTCCTTTATAAAATCCGTCTATGATGTCTTGATTCCACTCATCCGCAGCAAATTGACTCAAACTGCTTTCATGATCAAAGCCCTTTATAAGGATCATTTTATCAGTGAACATCACATCTAGAGAATCACCAGAACCATTGTCGATAAGGTAACGAACCCCATAGCTTCCCTCAGTCTTAACGATCAATCGAAGCCAGGTCTCATTTGGATCTGTTCGATACTCATCAATGACAAGCAAGGCATCTAAACGTGTCTTGGCATTTTCCCATTCAATTCTTCCCATCTCTTTAGTCCTCCATCTTAAAGTTTAAAATCTATTATGCTTACAAATTCTATAACCAATTTCTACCTATTCCGTCCAACTATACTTTGGAATATTTCCTTCACCAGACAAATCATCAGGTGTACGATTTTCTAGATGTGCATTCATCAGGCACCTGACTAACAGTGGTAAAAGTAGTTAACAAATAGTCACTAAGACATTTCCTTTGAGAGTTAAGATTTTCTTATAAAAGTTTTTCATTTTTACAAAACAGGTTCGAATATCATCCTTGATTTCTTCCTCTTCATCAAGATAATCCCAAATATCGGGATACAAATCTGCCTTCTTGCATGCTTCCATGCTAAAGTCAGCCAGAGCCTTATCCATATCAAAATTCTCTAAAGCTTGGACAATTTCAGTTATCTTTGAGTGTTCAGTATAGGCTATATACTCCGATACATTTTCTAAAGGAGTCACTCCCAAGACAGCTTCTCTCAAGGGGTCGTCATCCATAAATTCTGAACTATTAAAACCTGTCATAACAAAGAGCAAGGCATCCCACATTTTGTCAATATCTATCAACGTATCATTTCCCTCAGGATAATCCTCTACCAAGTCAAGCAATTCCTCTTCCTGACGAGAATACCGCTTTATTTGGCTTAATTCATTGTCAGACAGATATTGATAATTAGCAATCATTCCCATAATGTTTCCTCCTATTGGTCCCCTTTCTTGAAAAAGGCAAGATATCTACTGTTTTTGGACTCTCCTCCTTATTTCTCATTCTCATCTTCCGTCACTTCCCAGACTTCTGACTGATAACCCTCACCTTCTATATCATAGCGCTGCATATAGCCTAAAAATCTTTCTTTTTGATTTGCCTTACGAGGCTTGAGAATGTTTACAGCCCAGAATCCGATAAGAATGACAACTAAAAGTGCTACTACTGTCTCCATACTACTTCTCCCTTGCCTAGCTTAATATCCTTCAACCCACTTTTCATTATCCATAATGAAAGGTTTGGCCAGTCCATCACCTGTATAATCCGCATACTTTGTAGCTAAATACTTGTAACAATCTTCCTTGCTCTCAAACTTAATTGCTTGATAAGGCTCTTCAAAAGTCAGTTTCTCTACAAATAAGAAACCCTCCTCAGCTGGCACTAAAACACCTACGTGCCCAACAAAAAGATACTCTCCATCCAAATTATCATGCAACACAACAGACAACATTCGAGCTTTATCATTGAATTGAAACTGTGAGAAGAATTTCTCCATCTTCTGCGCATGAACTTTTACATCCATCGTTGCTTCCGTCGCTACCCTAGAAAATAGAATATCAAACTCTTCCTTATCTTTTGCATCAAACACCTTTCCCTTATCGATAGCATCGTTATCCACGAAAAGAAGCTGATCATTCTTTTCAAGTTTTGGGATCGTGACTGAATTTTTCAAGAGCGCATAGCTATTGATACGGCAGTTGGTTCCGACAAAGTCACCCTTTTTTTGATTCCAAAGATTGCTGATTTTCTCTACGTCGTATTCTGTCTTCGTAAAGGAGGCAAAATCACCACTTAAGCCAGTAGAGCCGACTGTCGCATTATAGGCGGTGACAAGATTGAAAAATGCATCAACACTATTTGGGTCCAAGTGAGCTGATAAGAGAGATTTGACCTCTTCGGTACTGACTTGACCGTTTAGATTGGAATATGAAGCCGTCCAAGGAACTTTATCTGAACTGGTCTGTGTCTGATTTGCAGCTTCAGTGCTCGTATTATTTTGCTGACAAGCAGCCAAGCCAAGAAATAAGGGCAAACACAGTCCCAAGGCTACTACTTTTCTCGTTCGTTTCATGCAATTCTCCTTCTAGACTACAAGTCTCTTTTTCATTTTAAACACCATTCACTAATCATTCAGCTAGTAATCGTTGACTTAGCTATATTATACTACATAAGTCAAAAAAAGACCGCACGAATCACCCATTCATTACAGCCTTTTTAATCCTATTTTTTATTGAATGACGAAACCTTTAGGCAAAATCGCCAGTTGCAGTCCCAATTCTTGGCAATGACTGGCTAGCACTACAGAATCACGGTCTACAAGATAGTTTTCACTTGATTGGTTAAAAATAGCTTGGACCTTTTGTCCATCATAATCCCATTCAAGAGCTAGCACGTCCGGCTTAATTTCTTTTAGGCTATAGGTGCCATGTTGGATAATGCCTGAAACCTCCTTACGAAGCTGAATCAACTTCTTCATAAAATTAAGCATGTCATTACTGTCGGAAACACGTTCCCAAGGCATGACACGACGACAATCTGGATCTGGCCCTCCACCTAACCCCAACTCTGTTCCATAGTAGAAACACGGTGTCCCTCTTTGTAGAAAGAGGTAAGCTAGGGCAGACTTAACCAGTTGGGCATCTCCCTTGGCAGTAGCCAAAATCCGCTCCGTATCGTGCGAATCCAAAAGATTGAACATCACTTCCGAAATCTGTTGTCTATAGTACATTGATTGGCTATTGATCTCATCGATGAATTGAGGTGACTTCTTAGTCCCTCGCAAGAAATAATCCTTGATGCTGTCGGAGAGAGGATAATTCATGACTGCGTGGAATTCATCGCCATTTAGCCAAGGCTGTGAAGTATGCCAGACTTCTCCAAGAATATAAAGGTCAGGCTTTTTAGCCAGGACAGCCTTCCGGAAATCTCGCCAAAATTGGTGGTCCACTTCATTAGCCACATCCAAGCGCCAAGCATCGATATCAAACTCTTCAATCCAGTAGGTCGCAACGCTTAGTAAATAGTCCCTTACTTGAGGATTTGCCGTATTGAGCTTGGGCATATAGCTGGCAAAGGCAAAGGTATGATAAGGGAGCTTTCTTGGATTCCCCAGCTTATCTTTGGTTACTGGGAACTCTTGAACATGGAACCAGTCTTTATATTCCGACTTTCCACCATGCTTGAGAACATCCTGCCACTGCAGAGACTGATCCCCGATATGATTGAAAACAGCGTCCAGCATGATTTTCATCCCTCTCTGATGGGCCTCCTCCACCAGTTTACGAAAAATTTTCTTATCTCCAAAATGATGATCTATTTCGAAATAATCCGTCGTATTATACTTGTGATTGCTTGGGGATTCAAAAATCGGACAGAGATAAAGACCTGTAATCCCTAAGTCTTGCAAGTAATCCAGATGGTCAATAATGCCCTGTAAATCACCACCAAAGAAATCGCTCGTCTTTGGCTTGATAAAGGAATCCCAAGCTAGCGCACCTTCAGGTGAAATCTCAGGATTGCCATTAGCAAAGCGTTCTGGGAAAATCTGGTACCATACCATCTCTGCTACCCAGTCAGGAACATGGCAAGCATCAATCTCATGGATATACGGAATTTTAAAGCCATTTCCTTCATAATGAAGGTTTTCTAGCGTATTTTCAACACATCCCTTATCGCCATACAAAATACTCTGACCCTGCTTATCCTTGAGTTCAAAGAGATACTGGAGTCGTGCATAGCCAACTGAAACTTCCGCTTGCCAGTAATCAAATAAGACATCAGAAGTTACTTTGACCATCTCCTTGATTGCTTCATAATGGTCCTCTAAAAAGATAAAAGTGTCTCCATAATGCAAGTTGATGCTTTCTATATCATCTTTCTTGGTCCGGATACGAATGTGCATTGTCTTATCCTTATAAAGGTACGCATACTCTGACTCTGGTCTATGGTAAATGGCTGTTAATTCCATTGTTCTGTCTCCTAGTTTACTTTTATTCATCTTGCTGCGCAAACGTTTTCATTATTGTGATTCTAGTATACTACTTTAAAATTTTATTTTCAAGACTTGTCCGTAGTTTCGAGTGGATTGTTTTTGAGAATATAAAAAAGCAGTAAGATTTAATACCTACTACTTTCTGATTGATGATTTACAAATGCCTTTCAAGCCAATCTATCTTTTTAAAATCTTTATTATTATTGTGGTCATTTCGATAGGAATCTTGGGAAGAAGCCTTGTATATACTGAAATACTGTTCCAAACTTGGAACACGAAACGTGATGTCCTCGAGATGAATCAACTCTATATCTGATTTCGAAACTCCTGCAAAATCAGGTAAGGAATCGATACTTCCAAATTCAACGCTCACATCATCTTTTTGGAATTCGTGCTCGTGAATATCTACCAAGGTATAGCCTAAGTGGTTCATCACTTTCATTATCTTGTCCCAGTCATAAATCCTGAGATGATCAGGCGCTTCCCAGCCTCTAGGATCTCCAGAGACATGAATGTCAATGTCAGACGGCTCCCAATCTTCATTTGAACGGTATTCAAAACCCAAAGACCCCATGAGCGTGGGTGTGATTCCAACTTGGTTTAAATGAGAACAAATTGTTCGAAATTCATCAAATAGAGAATTCATCCTTCCTCCAATCTTTGATATAAAACTTTATTTCTCAGTGAAAGACAAACTTGTTTCTATCTTCTACTCTTTCGGTTGTGAAAAAACTTCAATATGCTGGCCCAGTACCTTAATCTCTACAGGTAGGTTATCCGACTTATCGCCATCAACATCTGACTCCAACTCACTATCTGAAGAGATTTTAATAGTACGAGCTCTGATATACTCAATATTATCATTGCCGACAACATCGCCTTTTAGTAAATCAGGAATGACGGATAATTTAGAGAATAGAGAAGCATCTTTTAGAATCAAAATATTGGCATAGCCGTCTTTGTTTTCTTCAAAGATTTTCTTATCAGCGAAGTAATTTGTCAAGAGAACCAAAACATGACTCGCTTCACCATCATAATTTCCATTTTCTGTCTCAACCTTAATGTTAAAGACCTGATCCGTCATCACAGACTTCATGGTATTTACAGCATAGGCTAATATACCGAATTTTGTCTTGTCCTCGATCTCCACATTGTGAATCGCCTCAGGCAGAGAACCGATACTAAAGATATAACCAAAATAGTTATCATTTGCTTTACCGATATCAATCTTGTTGGTTAAGTTAAAATCAAGTTCATCAATCGCACCATCGATGTCTTGATTGATTTCCAACAGTTTCGTAATGAGGTTACCTGTACCGCCTGGGATAATCCCTAACTTAGGAATGTAGTCTCTCTCAGCAATACCCGAAATGACTTCATTGACAGTCCCGTCTCCACCGAAAACAACCACTGCATCGTACTGCTCACGAGAGGCTTCCTCAGCAAAGTGTGTTGCATCCAGCGCTTTTTCAGTAATTTTGGTTTCCACGTGCTCAAAATAATCTTTGGCCTTATTCTCCAGCTTGACCTTATAATCCAAAGCCTTTTCCCCACCAGAGGTAGGGTTTATAATTAACATTGCTTTTTTCATTGATAATACTCCTTTAATAGTTACAAAAATTCTAGTAACTAATTATATCACTTGAGTTATGTAAACGCCATCCAAATGCTTGAAAAATCGAATCCACTAACTAGAATAGAGACGTTAATGTATCAAGCACTAACCTAAACTTAAACAAGAATAAATACTTATTGTTAGCAATCCACTACTTTACTTTTTTGACAATTTTATATAATCCATTAAGTATAAAATAGCTGAAACAAATGCGAACACACTGGAAAATCCAGCTAATATTGGAATAAAACCAATAATCGATGCAATCAAAAGAAACTGATAAGTCTTCTTATTGATTTTTGATTCCTCATCATAAAGAAGGAATGCTACAAAACCAAAAAACAGCAATATTAAACAAGTTGAAAAGTAGATTCCATCCCAACTGGAAAGTCTAACAAGCTTAGGTATCACCCAGTAAACGAGTTCAAATTTCCACATTTTAGAAGAAAGGTAAATAATCGTTAAAGCTCCAATTAAAGAAATAACTCCGTTTATTAGCAATAGTTTATTTGATTTCACACTTAATCCTTTTTATCCTTTTCTGTACTTATTCATCGCTAATTAATAGATTCACTTTTTAAAAATTCTTTAGACTTCCGTACGATATAGATCTCTTCATCCTCTTGAGAGACTTTTTTAAACAACTCATTCGCCCTGATCATATCTCCTTTTAATTTAGAGTTCAAAGCTTGATAGTAAGTGATTTCCAATTGTTGATATTTAAATTCGTTTTCCAATTCTTCAAAATAATCATTGGATTGATGGGCAATTGTTAAATCGTATAGAGCAAGACTCACGCTTTTTGTTTTTTCAGCTAGAGTTGGATCTGATATGGACATTTTATTTAACATGAGTTCAAGCTCATCTCTGGTCAGGTCAGGATTTGCAAGAACTGTTGAGCGAATGAGGTAACTCTCTAAAAAATCTCTGTATTTCGGCTTCAGTTTTTGATCAGTCATTGCTTCAGAAGCCTCCTTAATGGCAGCATCGAAATCACCAATCAAATAGGAATACCCAACAGATGTTAGTTTTACATCCATTTGTATAATAGCTCTTTTTGCATCTTTGTTCAACTCAATGTATTGCTTCCAAGATGGTAAATCTAAGTCCATATACAGTAACTTAGTACCACTCCTTACATACCCTCTTCTGATTAGTGCAATGAAAAGAAATAAGAGTGCATTTATGAGTATAATACAAAGAAATTGAATAGTCCTATCGTTCACCATCCAAGCTACAAAAAGAATGAGAAGAACAGCCAAAACAATCGCAACTTTTCTATAAAAAGCATATTTTTTACGTAATTCTAAGTAATTCATTATTACTCCTTTTCTAACTCACAATGCTGCATTGTAAGAGCTGTCTTGAACTTTAAATGAGTCGCTCACCACCCAAATACTTTCTGAATTGATTTAATACCTGAATCGATACTATTTCCAATATCATTTATTCTATATTTTCTCAATCTTTTCAACCTCAATTTGACCATGCTTGTATGGATGAGCGATTGGAAAACTTCCTAGAGTAAACATGAAAAAGAATAACGATATGATTCCATTGATTACCAAAAAAGCCCCTTCTGTTCCATTATTCAAACCAAGAAAGAAAAGTAAACAAAGGGCAATTGCTCCAACCAAAGGATATACTCCTCCGTTACTTTTTTTAATAGTTGTAAAGGTCACTGTGTATTTATTGCTGTTTTGAGGAATCCATTTATCTGCTTTATTATGGGATAACTTTAATGAAATCAGAATTGCAAAATAAGAAATCAGCATAGAAATTGCAAAGAGTAATAACTTTAATAATATTTGCTCGCTAATATTATTGTGAATAAAAAATTTTTTCAGCGCATCATAGCTAACCTTGACGATTGGTTGAACGATAATGGCTCCCATTGTTGCACTTACAGGTCTGCTAGGTTTAATTTCGAATTGGTTATTATTCTTTTCAATCTCTACCATGTTCACTGTAATTGTATCTGTTTTTATTCCCCAGTAATAGCTCTTGGGGCTTATAGTACTTGTATCCATGACATACTTCTTCGATTCTTTATCTATCTGAACAATTTGAAAGCACATCATGCTTGAATTTTTAAATTTTAATTCCACATTTACCACTCAAATACTTTCTGAATTTTATTATAAGTTACATTATACCTTTTTCACTTCTTTAAATTCTAGGTATTTCTTTTGATAAGCATAAGTCAATGGAATAACGCCAGATTCAATCCAAATAAATAGATAGGCCAACAAACCATTCAACACTAGAATTGCAGCTTCTGTTCCATCATCTTCTCCCATATAAATAGAGAAAGCAATTGTATGTAAAATGAGAAATAGATAGGCATGGAATTGTCTTTTTTTCTTATTATTCTGAAAGATTATTTTAAACCTCTTCTTTTCCTGCGATAAACGACTTGAAATTTCCTTCCTTGATTTGATTAAAATACTTTGATAGACAATATAAGCTACCAAAATAGATATAGGAAATAAAGATACTTTTAAATATAGATTATGACTAATATCATAATATCTAAAAATTGATGTTACTACTCTATACAAAAGAAGGCTAAAACCAATAGATACCATACGCATTCCTGAAGGACCCATCTTAATTTTTTTATCAAAATTTTTATTCTGACTATCGAGTTCTATCAAATCAACTTCAAGAGTTTCAGGGGAAAGTCCCCAATAATAACTCTTTGGTGTTGTGGAGTTGGAATCAAGAACGTACTTTTTCTCTCCCATCTCTAACACATCAAAATAAGCAACATCTAATCCTCTAAAATTAATTTTCACATTTACCACCCAAACACTTTCTGAATTGATTTAATACCGGAATCAAATGCTTTGCCAACATCTGATATACTTTTATTAAGATTGTCACCCATCTCATTTGTTATAGTTTTAATCCTCATAAAGTTACTATAAATTATAACTTCTCTATTCTATCAAAAATAATCTCTTGCTTTTCGTAACTTTCTCGGAGTGGTAACATACCTAAGATAACCGTAAAGAAACCCAAAAATATAATACTGTTAATGATAAGGATAGAGGCCTCTGTCCCATTATCAGTAAATATATAAAACCCCAAACATCCTATAACCATAACGAAAAGAATAGGCAGAAGTTTATACAGTTTTAACTGACGTTGTGGTCTTGCTAATTTGAAAACTATTTGATACTTCGTTTCTTTACTTGAAAGTTTTTGTTGAAGATTATGACGAACCACAAAAGCAATGAACCTGAAAGTAAGATAAGCCAGGGCAATAAAGAGGACAAATAAACCCAATTTAAAAGAAATATTATGGCTAATGTCATAACTCTTAAAAGCATTCGTAACAATCCCATAACAAGCTCCGCCTATTGCTACACCTATTCCAATACCAATTGATTTACTCATTGTTGGAGCCACACTCTCAAAACGTATATCTCTTTTATCTAACTTTAAGCATTTAGCTGTGATTTCACTGGGAAGATAACCCCAGAAATAAGTTTTAGGGCTAATGCTAGTCATATCCAAAAGATATTTTTCTCCTTTAAATTCTACAATTTTATGAAAAGTTTTATTTGTTTCTTTAAATTTTAATTCCATATTTACCACCCAAACACCTTTAAATACTTCTTTTCTAATTCAACACTACTTTCGATAATACTGGAGACATTTCAACTCGGCGATTACTCTTTTCAATTTCGTTCATGGAAACCTCATTCTTTTTCAAAAATAACACTACTAATTTGCACAATCTTTTGATTAGATTTTAGTTGAATAGTTACTCTATATATAGTTGAGCTAGAATGATTTACTAATACTATACATGTTGTTTCCTCTGGTAAATCATATTTGCTTTTTAGATGTTTATAGAGGTCAGAGTTATTTTCTGGCTGATATACAATCTCACGAAGCTCTGTTTCTGCACTCTTAAAGGTCTCCTTTACATCTAAAGAAGTAAAGAATTCTCTTTGTACCACTAAATTAAGAATTTCTTCATCATATAAAGGAGTTACCTCCGACCCATAATTTAACTTCCCATTAGAATATGTAACCGGAACAGTTTTGTTATCCTCGCCAATTGTTATTGTATAATCACCTTTAATATCAGCTTGAGTGATATCTAAATCTACTTCGTATTCTTTTACTTCATCTTGATTTTTTATATAAATTCTACTAGTGTATGCCTTTAATCCCGTAAAATCTTTCTTGTCTTGTTCTAAAAATTTAAACATAGGTTCAAACGTTTTTTCAAATTCGTACTGTTCTTTTGTTCTGTTTTTGGGAATGGTCTCACCACCCAAACTACACCCATTCAGTGAAAATAGTGATATCAGTATGATGATCAAGGCAGAAAGCCATAATAAATGCTTATATTTTTTCATTTATATCTCCAAAAATAAAAAGTCTAAAACTATTATAGCATGAACATACTGGAAATGGCTTTCTATAACCATTTAGATTCATTCATAAAATACATTTAAAGACAATTGACCTATTGATAGGAAAACTTGATAGTTTAAAAGCTTTGACCTTACTCTTGTGCAAAAAAGACATTCAAGAAAATCTTAAATGCCTGTATAAATAGTGTACCAAGGATATTGCTTGTTAAACTTCTCCTAACCAGGATCGACATCAAGAAATCTTACCGTATAGCCATTATCGGTATATAGAAACTCTATTTGCAATCTCATATCTACTAATTCAGAATTTGAAGTCAAATCATAATCAACAGCAAACCCAGTCTGGTCATCATAATCATAAATCTCCAATTGAGAATACTCGTAAGGCGGATTGAAATGACATTCCACACCATACTCATCAATCGTGTCAAAATCATTCAATTCCAATGTCTTTTCAACATAACCAAAGAATTCATTTAAATCATCAATCTCTGATTCGTCGACATAATTCATAATGTCTTCATATTTTTTCAGATGAATAGCGGTTAAGATATTTGAGACAACCTCTATAACTTTTTTCTTTTTATAGTTTTCATCTTTCTTTATATACTTATCAAGTAATCCCATATGCTCCACCTTTCTAATCAGCTACATAATCATTTTTTTGCTATGTAAAGCTCCCATCTCCTAATAACATCCTTTAATGGCTCATCTAGATAGGAATAGGCCTTTTCCTTGATCCAATCAGGAATACCGTATGCTGCCTCAGCTATACTTCCTGTAATTGCTGCCAGTGTATCACTATCGCCACCAAGTGAGATGGCGTTTCTTATCGCATCTTCGAAATCTGTACTTTCCAGAAATGCAATAATGGCCTGAGGAACCGTTTCCTGGCATGTTTCGTTGAAATGGTATCTAGGACGGATTTCATCTAAAGTTTGGGATAAATCATATCCGAATTCCTTCTCTATATAATCCTTGATCCGTCTTTTGCACTCTGTGGGATTATCCTTAATTGGTTGCTCATAATCCCCACAATAACCTCCAAAGAAATATCTACACATAAAGATAGCATCTGTTGTTGCCATAGCGCCTTTGATCCCTTCCGGATGATTATGGGTGACCTCTGCAGAAAGGCGTGCAAGATTTCTAGTTGATGGCGTCATACCAGTTCTCGCACAAAAACCGCAGTCCATGACCCAAGCACATGGAGAAACACGCATAGCAGATCCATTTCCAAAGCTATTATAAGGCTCACGATTGTCACTATTGATCCAACTACTAAACCGAGCACCGTAGCCCGCATCGGGATACAACTTGCCGTATTTCTTCATAGCATCAATAAAGTCATCCTGGTGACCACCATTCATAATAGCCTCAGCAACTGCGCAGGTCATGACAGTATCATCCGTAAAAAAACAATTCTCACGAAATAAAGGAAAATCCTTCGTTTTGATATTGTTCCATTCGTAAACTGAACCTACAATGTCTCCGATAATTGCTCCTAGCATAGATTCCTCCTTGTTAACTATTGGTTTAAACTGATATTTCTACTTCTCATACTCTTTTACTTTATCAGCATATTCGGTCAAAAGATTCTTTGAATAAATTTTTTCATTACTTGAATTTCTAACTTCTTTCCAAAGAATAGAAGCTACTTTTAGTTTATTCGAGTAATTGCGACTATTTTCGTCTGCACAAAAGTCTTTTAAAAATTGATTCCATTGACAAACCGAATGGTCATACTTTGCATAATCTGAATTTCCATAATAAACTTTTAGCATATCTTGGATTGTAAAACTCAAATCGTGTTCCCTTTTTACTTTTCTCCAAGCTGTAGCCATATCAGCAGTAAATTTAAAGGGCGAAACATCTGTTAAAGTTGAGAAATATTCTCTAAAGTATGCATTAAAGGAGAATCCGCACTCAAGTAAGGGCGTATATAAGGTAACGACTTCTACTTGTTTCTTTTTCCTTTTTATTGATGATTTTTTAATCAAAATACCCTTAAAGTACTGCTCAATAATATGATTGAGTTCTCGTTTTGTACCTCTATATTCAAGCCCCAATGACTTGCATATCTGTGAAAGTTCATCACGATACCAATAGTATTTATTAAACTCATCAAAGGATTTGATTGTATCAAACTCAGGTCTGCTCTCTATCAATATTTTACCTCCTTAAAACCAATCTAGTTTTCATCTTAAAATAATTTTTTTGAGGATTAGCTACGTTTCACTAACAAACTCACACATTCAGCGGTTCGGACTTACCGTATTATCCGTGAAAAAACAATCCTCACGTAATAAAGGAAAATCCTTCGTTTTGATATTGTTCCATTCGTAAACTGAACCTACAATATCTCCAATAATTGCCCCTAGCATCCGTTTCCTCCTTATGGCATATCAGATTCGTTACACATTTCTAATGAATCACTCTTTAAAAATGGCACCACCAAATCAATCCACTCATAAGGCAGGTAAACTGATAAATAGCCGTGGTTATAGCCCTTTGCTTCACACAAAATTGTATTTGAATGTAGCTGATGAAATAATTTCGCTGATTCTTTCACACAGTTCAATTCTTTTTCACCATAAATATACAGAACATGAGCCTTGCTAGCAGAAATCGTATCCTTTAGCTTGTAATGCCCCATATAGGTTTTGTAAATGGTCACCAATGTTTTGACAGGCGTCCTTGGCAAATCCTCTAAATAATAAGCTTTTATTTCCTCTGGATAAGCCAGTTTAGGATAGAGTTTGTTCATCATGCTTAACTGAAGTTTGCAAGAGAATTTATTGAACATCAATTTACCAAATAGAGACACTAGAAAGATGCTGATTTTAGCTAACCTTGGTTGAGGAATACAGAGGCTTCCGTCTATGATGGCCTTCTTAGCAATTTCACTGTCTAAAGACAAAAGCTCCATGGCAATTTGACCACCAAGTGAAACACCACCGATTGCAAACAATTTCCCATCACAGTTTGCTTTGATATAGTCTAGAATCTCCAAAGCAGAATCTTCAGTAGAAACATAATCAAGTTGATATACCTCGCCGTGGCCATTCAAAGTTGGTAGAATAATACGGTATTCTTTTGACAAGATTCGTGCTTGACGAAGATAATTCCACCAAGAACTACCACCACCATGTATCAGTAAAATAGGAGGTAAATTTTTATCACCAAATTCATGGAATTTCATGTTTAAACTCCTTACTGTAGGACTTTCACTAGATAAATACTTGTTAAATCAGTTTGAACAAGCAGTGATGCCTCATCAAATTGAAATTCACTAACATTGATCATCTAAATACATCAATCATTACTTTCGATAATAGTTATACTGATCAAAAATTTAAAATATTTTTTCCTTACTAATTCTGTTACTTGCCAATATAGTATAGATTAAATAAACAATAAAAATGATAATAAAAATAAAATTAATTTTTAACACAAAATAGAGATTTAACAAATTCGCGAATGCATGAAATAATACACAGTATCCCACAGATTTCGTTTGACGGTAAAGAAGCCCTAAAACAAAACTTAAAAATAATGTATATA
>NZ_AJRE01000033.1:0-54598 GCF_000296955.1 Streptococcus sp. GMD4S | reverse complement strand
CTGGCTTGTGGGATTATCGGTGCGCCCTATGTGACACCTGTTGAGATGGGCTTGATGAGCCTCTTTGTTTATGCTGGGAGCGCCCAGTTTGCCATGTTGGCACTGATTGCGGTCCAAGCGCCTGTGGCAGCCATTGCTATGACAGTTTTTTTGATCAACTTGCGACTTTTTTTACTGAGCTTGCATGCATCGACCTATTTCCGTCATACTAGTCTCTGGCAAAATATCGGCATGTCCAGTCTCTTGACAGATGAGACCTATGGGGTTTTGATGGGCGAATTAGCCCATACAGATAAAGTCCATCCCATGTGGATGCACGGGAACAATCTCAATAGTTATGTAGCCTGGTTTATTGGGACAGTGGCGGGGACAGCTTTAGGTGGGCTTCTTCCAAATCCTGAGGTCTTTGGATTGGACTTTGCCCTTGTAGGAATGTTTATCGGGATTTTTACTTCGCAATTTCAGATTATGCAAAGACGGGTTCCTGTCCGCAATCTGCTGCGGATCCTAGCCGTTGTTGCGGTGTCCTTCTTTTTGCTCTTGACAGTGGTGTCTCAGTCGCTAGCTGTTCTGTTTGCGACTTTGCTAGGTTGCACTATGGGGGTGGTCTTAGATGGTCAGTAAATATCTTTTGTTAGCCGTTATCTTTTCAGGCCTAGTGACTTGGATTCCCCGTATGATTCCCTTCATCTTGGTTAAGTACAAGGGCTTGCCAGCTATCGTCGAGCGGTTTTTGAAGTTTTTGCCTGTTTCCATTATCTTTGCCTTGATTCTTTCAAGCGTAGTGACTGGCAAAGTTGGCAGTCTTCCTCAAATCAAATGGCTGGACTTTTTAGCAGTCTTTCCAACGGCTTGGGTAGCCTTTCGCTACCGCAATCTAGTAGGTACGGTTCTTTTTGGGGTAGTCTTGATTGCAGTCTTGCGTCTGGTCTTTTAAATCAGCCATAAAAAAAACCTATCACCGAGATAGATATCATATAATGGCGAAAAAAAATATTTTCTGTTAAGATAGTAAAGTATTCTATTTTGGAGGAAATGACATGAAAAAAATCGTCAAATATTCATCTCTTGCTGCTCTAGGACTTGTTGCCGCAGGTGTACTAGCAGCTTGTTCAGGTGGAGATAAGAAAGATACTGCAACTAGCGAAGCAGCATCTGGTAAGAAAGAAATTATCGTTGCAACCAATGCTTCACCAAAACCATTTAACTACGAAGAAAATGGTGAGTTGACTGGTTATGAGATTGAAGTAGTCCGTGCTATCTTTAAAGACTCTGACAAATACGATGTTAAGTTTGAAAAGACAGAGTGGTCAGGTGTCTTTGCAGGTCTTGATAGCGACCGTTATCAAATGGCGGTGAACAATATCAGCTATACCAAAGAACGTGCTGAAAAGTACCTTTATGCAGCTCCAACTGCTAAAAACCCTAACGTTCTCGTTGTGAAGAAAGACGACGACAGCATCAAGTCACTTGATGATATCGGAGGCAAGTCTACTGAGGTCGTTCAAGGGACAACATCAGCTAAACAGCTAGAAGATTATAACAAACAACACGCTGACAATCCAACGGTTCTTAACTATACCAAGGCTGATTTCCAACAAATCATGTCTCGTTTGAGCGATGGTCAGTTTGACTACAAGATCTTTGATAAGATTGGTGTTGAAACAGTTATCAAGAACCAAGGTTTGGACAACTTGAAAGTCATTGAACTTCCAAGCGACCAACAACCTTACGTTTACCCACTTCTTGCTAAAGGTCAAGATGAGTTGAAATCATTTGTAGACAAACGTATCCAAGAACTCTACAAAGACGGAACTCTTGAAAAATTGTCTAAACAGTTCTTTGGAGATACTTACCTTCCAGCAGAAGCTGATATTAAATAGTCGTATGAAATCATCCAGTCTGAGAAAGACGGATGATTTCTCAATTTTCAGGTATATAGTTTCAAACTATATGTCTGCCTATCTAATAACAATTTGCTAATTCAAATAAAGTATGAGATACTATTACGGTATTATTTTTAAAGGAGAAAGAATCATGAAAATTAAAAAATGGCTCGGTTTAGCAGCTCTTGCTACAGTCGCAGGTTTGACTCTTGCAGCTTGCGGAAATTCAGAAAAGAAAGCAGACAACGAAACAGTTGTCAAAATTGCAACAGTTAACCGTAGCGGTTCTGAAGAAGCGCGTTGGGATAAAATCCAAGAATTGGTTGAAAAAGATGGAATTAAATTGGAATTCACAGAGTTCACAGACTACTCACAACCAAACAAGGCAACTGCTGATGGCGAAGTAGACTTGAATGCTTTCCAACACTACAACTTCTTGAACAACTGGAACAAAGAAAACGGGAAAGACCTTGTAGCGATTGCAGATACCTACATCTCACCAATCCGCCTTTACTCAGGTAAAAATGGGGAAGAAAACAAGTACACTAAAGTGGAAGAAATCCCAGATAACGGTGAAATCGCCGTACCAAACGATGCAACAAACGAAAGCCGTGCACTTTACTTGCTTCAATCAGCTGGTTTGATCAAATTGGATGTTTCTGGAACTGCTCTTGCAACAGTTGCTAACATCACGGAAAATCCAAAGAACTTGAAGATTACTGAATTGGACGCTAGTCAAACAGCTCGTTCATTGTCATCAGTTGATGCTGCCGTTGTAAACAATACCTTCGTTACAGAAGCAAAATTGGACTACAAGAAAGCACTCTTCAAAGAACAAGCTGATGAAAACTCAAAACAATGGTACAACATCATTGTTGCGAAAAAAGATTGGGAATCATCACCTAAGGCTGATGCCATCAAGAAAATTATCGCAGCTTACCACACTGATGAAGTGAAAAAAGTTATCGAAGAAACATCAGACGGTTTGGACCAACCAGTTTGGTAATAAGACATAGGGAGGTGGGAGAGAGTTTCCACCTCTTACTTTTGTATAGAGAGTTGATTTTAAAGAGGCACTTGTGGTCGTTCTGAGGACACAAGTACGTAGTAGAAAGAGAGAGAAAATGGTTTTTCCTAGCGAACAAGAGCAGATTGAAAAATTTGAGAAGGATCATGTGGCCCAGCATTATTTTGAAGTTTTGCGTACCTTGATTTCCAAGAAATCAGTCTTTGCCCAGCAGGTTGGACTCAAGGAGGTCGCAAACTATCTGGGTGAGATTTTCAAGCGTGTAGGGGCTGAAGTGGAGATTGATGAGAGCTATACGGCTCCCTTTGTCATGGCGCATTTCAAGAGTTCGCGTCCAGATGCTAAGACTTTGATCTTCTATAACCACTATGACACTGTACCAGCGGACGGAGATCAGGTGTGGACAGAGAATCCCTTTACGCTTTCGGTCCGCAATGGATTTATGTATGGGCGTGGTGTTGACGACGACAAGGGCCATATCACGGCTCGTTTGAGTGCTCTGAGAAAGTATATGCAGCACCACGATGATCTGCCAGTCAATATCAGCTTTATCATGGAAGGGGCAGAGGAGTCTGCTTCTATGGATTTAGACAAGTATTTAGAGAAACATGCAGACAAACTTCGTGGGGCGGATTTACTAGTCTGGGAACAAGGGACCAAGAACGCCTTGGAACAGCTGGAAATCTCTGGAGGAAACAAGGGCATTGTGACCTTTGATGCCAAGGTAAAAAGTGCGGATGTGGATATCCACTCGAGTTATGGTGGTGTCGTGGAATCAGCTCCATGGTATCTTATCCAGGCTTTAAGTAGCCTACGTGCAGCAGATGGGCGTATCTTAGTAGAAGGCTTGTACGAGGATGTTCAAGAGCCAAATGAACGAGAACTAGCCTTGGTGGATACCTACGCCCAACGCAATCCTGAGGAAATCAGTCGCATTTATGGCTTGGAATTGCCTCTCTTACAAGAGGAACGTGTAGCCTTCCTAAAACGTTTCTTTTTCGAGCCAGCCCTTAATATCGAAGGGATTCAGTCAGGTTATCAAGGGCAAGGGGTTAAAACGATTTTGCCAGCAGAAGCCAGTGCTAAGCTAGAAGTTCGTTTGGTTCCTGGTCTAGAACCGCATGATGTTCTGGAAAAAATTCGGAAACAGCTAGACAAAAATGGCTTTGATAAGGTAGAATTATACTATACCTTGGGAGAGATGAGCTATCGAAGCGATATGAGCGCGCCAGCCATTCTCAACGTAATCGAGTTGGCCAAGAAATTCTATCCACAAGGCGTATCAGTCTTGCCGACCACAGCGGGAACAGGACCTATGCATACGGTCTTTGATGCCCTAGAGGTACCAATGGTGGCCTTCGGTCTAGGAAATGCCAATAGCCGAGATCACGGTGGAGATGAAAATGTGCGAATCGCCGATTACTACACCCATATTGAATTAGTAGAGGAGCTGATTAGAAGCTATGAGTAGAGATATTATCAAGTTAGATCAGATCGATGTGACTTTTCACCAAAAGAAAAGAACCATCACAGCGGTCAAGGATGTGACTATTCACATCCAAGAAGGGGATATCTACGGAATCGTTGGATATTCTGGAGCAGGGAAATCAACCCTTGTACGGGTGATTAACCTCTTGCAAAAACCATCTGCTGGGAAAATTACCATTGATAACGACGTCATTTTTGATGGCAAGGTAACCTTGACGGCAGAGCAGTTGCGTCGCAAACGTCAAGATATCGGGATGATTTTCCAGCATTTCAACCTAATGAGTCAAAAGACAGCAGAGGAAAATGTGGCCTTTGCCCTCAAACATTCTGGACTCAGCAAGGAAGAAAAGAAAGCAAAAGTAGCTAAGTTGTTGGACTTGGTTGGCTTGGCGGATCGTGCTGAAAACTACCCTTCACAACTATCAGGAGGGCAAAAACAGCGTGTAGCCATTGCGCGTGCCTTGGCAAATGATCCGAAAATTTTGATTTCAGACGAGTCAACGTCTGCCCTCGACCCTAAGACAACTAAGCAGATTTTGGCCTTGTTGCAAGATTTGAACCAGAAATTAGGTTTGACGGTTGTCTTGATTACGCATGAAATGCAGATTGTCAAAGACATTGCCAACCGTGTGGCGGTCATGCAGGATGGCCGTTTGATTGAAGAAGGCAGTGTCCTTGAAATCTTCTCAGACCCTAAACAACCTTTGACACAGGACTTTATCTCAACAGCTACAGGTATTGATGAAGCCATGGTCAAGATTGAGAAGCAAGAAATCGTAGAACATTTATCTGAGAACAGTATCTTAGTGCAGCTCAAGTATGCAGGGGCTTCGACAGATGAACCACTTTTGAATGAATTGTACAAACATTACCAAGTAACGGCCAATATCCTCTATGGAAATATCGAAATTCTCGATGGCACTCCTGTCGGAGAATTGGTGGTGGTCTTGTCAGGTGAAAAAGCAGCACTAGCAGGTGCCCAAGATGCCATCCGTCAGGCTGGCGTCCAGTTAAAAGTATTGAAGGGAGGACAGTAAAATGACAGAGTTGATTCAAACTTATCTACCAAATGTCTATAAGATGGGCTGGGCTGGTCAGGCAGGCTGGGGAACAGCCATCTACCTAACTCTTTATATGACAGTTCTTTCCTTCATCATCGGAGGGTTCTTGGGGCTGGTGGCAGGTCTCTTCCTCGTCTTGACAGCGCCAGGCGGTGTCTTGGAAAATAAGGTTATCTTCTGGATTTTAGACAAGATTACCTCTATTTTCCGTGCGGTACCATTTATCATCCTCTTGGCAATCATGTCGCCACTGTCTCACTTGATTGTCAAAACAAGTATCGGGCCAAATGCAGCCCTTGTCCCACTTTCTTTTGCGGTCTTTGCCTTCTTTGCCCGTCAGGTGCAGGTTGTCTTGGCTGAGTTAGATAGTGGTGTCATTGAGGCGGCTCAAGCGAGCGGAGCGACCTTCTGGGACATCGTGGGTGTTTACCTATCAGAAGGTCTTCCAGATTTGATTCGTGTGACGACTGTGACCTTGATTTCCCTTGTTGGGGAAACAGCTATGGCCGGTGCGGTTGGAGCTGGTGGTATTGGTAACGTAGCCATTGCCTATGGATTTAATCGTTACAATCACGATGTGACTATCTTGGCGACCATTATTATCATCTTGATTATCTTTACAATCCAGTTCTTGGGAGATTTCTTGACCAAGAAATTAAGTCATAAATAATGGAAGGAGTTCAACGGGACTCCTTTTTGTTTTCTAACCGAAATGCAAGAAGGATAAAGCTTCTTTTTAGAAATATGCTATAATAAACAAAGGTCCCCAATTAGCAAGTCAGAAACTTTGCTGTAGAAGGGATGATAATGTAAAGGAGTTTGGCTGGTATGAATTATTTCGAGGGGAATGAGTTTTTCCTTCTCTTGTTTGTAGTTTTACTGATTGGTTTTGTGGTAAACTTTTTTGAAAAACGTAAGGACTACTATATTTTGGCCCTCTCCCTCTTATTTGCAGGAGCTATCTATGGTAAGAGTCGAGCGATGATTGTCTATTTGCTCGCCTTTATCGTTTACCAGTATTTTCTGGTTTTTCTAGCACAGCGGATAGAGGCAAAGTGGCTGAAACCACTGGTTTTCCTTTCCATCCTTCCTTTGGTGATCAATAAAGTCTTTGCTCTGACTTCTCTGCATTTGTTGGCCTTTATTGGAATTTCTTACATGTCCTTTAAGACCATTCAGATCATGCTAGAGATATCGGATGGCTTAATCAAAGAAAAAATCAGTGTAAAAGATTATCTACAGTTTTTGCTCTTTTTCCCAACAGTTAGTGCTGGTCCAATTGATCGGAGTAGGAGATTTTTAAAAGAGATAAACGAGGTCATGCCCCGAAAAGAGTATCTAGAATTAGCAGGGGACGGTGTGTATCGTATCGTTCTAGGACTCCTTTACAAGATTGTTTTATCAACCTATGTTTATCAGATGTTACTCGCTCTAAATAATACTGGCACAGTCGTTTACTCAATCAAGTATATGTACCTCTATACCTTGTATCTGTTCTTTGACTTTGCAGGCTATAGTCTAATGGCCGTTGGAAGTAGTAATATTCTAGGTATTCAGACACCGATGAACTTTAACAAACCTTTCTTGAGTGTCGATATCAAGGATTTTTGGACTAGATGGCATATCACCTTGTCGACCTGGTTGAGAGATTTTGTATTTTCAAGAGTATTGATGCAGGTTATCAGGAAAAAATGGTTTAAAAATAGACTACACAATGCAACCTATGCCTATATGATCAATATGTTGGTCATGGGTTTTTGGCATGGTCTCAGTGTTAGCTACATTGTCTATGGTTTTTACCATGGTGTCTTGATGGCTGGATTTGAAGTGTATCAAAAGAAAAGCAATTTTTATAAGAAAAATAAAAACAAAAACTGGTATAAGCTACTAAGTTGGTTTGTGACCATGAATTTGGTTATGATTGGTTTCTTTATCTTTTCAGGTGAACCCTATAAAATCTTACTGACGATTTTAAAGAGATAAGAGATTGAAAAGAAATAGGCTAGATCGAAGGGATAGGATAAAACGAGATGATTAAATTAAAAGCATTTTTACTATCGCTTGTGCTCGTAATTGCGACGCTTGCCCTTTTAAATGTGACGTATGTCAAGAAGATTGATGATTATTATAAAGTCAAGGATAACAGTATTCGTTATAGCACCTCGTATGAAAAGTATAAAAGTAGAGATATTCTAACAAGCAATATCACCCCCAATACACTGGTTCTAATGGGTTCCTCAGAGTTGGTCGCAACGATAAATGAAGACTATCATCCAAATAAAATTTTTAACTACAACGATTTTAATATCATGCAGATTGGGACCAGTTATTCTCAAAACATCATTCAGGCTACGACCTTGGGCTCTATTGAAGGATCAATGAGTAAGCGAAAAGTAGCTATAGTAGAGTCGGTTCAGTGGTTTGAAAAAGATGGGACCCATCAAGATGCCTTTTTGAACAAGGCTTCTCAGGAACATATTTTTCACATGCTAGATAATGATAAGATTAGTAAAGAAACGAAAGAAAAAATAATCAATCGCATTATCGAGATTACCAAAGGAAATAAGCAACAAAATGACATCTACAAAAAATACAAAAGTTATTTCATAGATGGAAAAGGAACTATTGTTGATAAAAAACTATTAGAGTTAGATAACGCGATGTATTCCTTTAAGCTTAAACAGACTTTTTATCAAAAACATGCTAAATCAGATTATCCTTCACTAGGAGACAAAACCCCAGACTATGATTGGGAAAAGATGACGGATCAGTTTGTGGAAGAGGTCAAAAAGAAAACAGACAATAATGACTATGCTGTTGATAATAACTACTACAATACTTACTTAAAAGATCGCTATGCATCGCTGAAAGATTCCAATAAAGATTTGAGCTACCTAGAGTCACCAGAATATTCAGATATGGAACTCTTCTTGACAGTTGCTAAAGAATTGGGCATTGAAGTTGAGGTTATTATTTTCCCAGTAAACGGGAAATGGAATGACTACACTGGTGTCTCAAGAGAGATGCGAGAAAAAACTTATAAAAAAATAGAAGATGTCGCAAAAAGCCATGGTGCAACCGTATTAAACTATGGAAACAGAGAGTATGATGATTACTTTTTATTTGACGTGATGCACGTTGGAGTGAAAGGATGGATGGAAGTTGAAAAAGAACTTTACAAATTTGCAAACCAAGCTAACTAACACACATCGTTTAATCTTGTGGACACTATTTTTCTATACGGTCATCTTGAGCATCGTGATCTACTGTTTTGTGACCGATTTTTCGAATATTCAAGAATTTATCTATAGTGAATTTTAAGATTGTATACAAAAAGGCCCTGGAGCTAGGCATTGCTAGTCTTCAGGGCTTTTACCTTATAGTTTATCAGCTATTTTTTGACTTAGAAATTGCCCAACCACAGCCCCAATCAAGGCACCTAGGAGGATGCTTGAAACAAAGAGAAGGATTTTGTCCAACTCTGGAGCGACCATGATACGGTCAATGTATTCTTGGGATTTCCCACGCGCAAGTAAAGTGGCCACGTAAGCTTTGGGACGGATCCACATGAGAAAGATAGGACCACTTGTGCTAAAAGCAAAGACGAGGAAGGAGAGGGTGTTTTTGATTCGGTCTCTGTAGTTGCCGAGACGAGCGATGGCATCTGCTGCAAGACCACAGGCGAGTCCTGGGAGAAAGGCACCAGCGCCATGCTTGCTAGCTAGGAAGAAAAGTGCCATAAAAAGTCCCAGAGTGGTGATAGCGCCAAAACGAGGGACCTTCGTCAAAAGAAGCATGTAGACACTGCCACCGACAAGGGCAGAAAAGGCCGGCGCGTAGAACATATTGCCTGTTTGATCGACCAGGTGTCCTAGGAAGACTCCAATCCCTACACAGAGAAAGTAGAGGACGGCGGCCAAGAGGGTGGTTAAGATATTTTTCTTCATGAGAATCTCCTTGATGTGAATTAACAAAACCAATTGTATCACGCTTTTTGAGGATTGTAAATGGGAGTTCTAAATTTTTGAAAACGCTTGAAATATGATATAATAGTTACATCGTTAGTTTAAGGAGAGTAGCATGGGAAAGTTTCTAGAATTCGTCTTTAATCGTATCTTTTTGGGAATGATTGCGACGGCTTATTTCTGGCTATTAACACTAGCAGGAGGAGTGGTCTTTGGTTTGGCACCAGCTAGTGCCACCCTGATGAGTTTGTATGCGGAGCATGGTTATACCTATCGAGCCTACCATTTGAAGGAAGCTTGGGAATTGTATAAGAGCAATTTTGTCAAGAGTAATTTGGCTTTCTATAGTTTTGTGTTTGTGGATCTTGTCCTAGTTTATGGTTTGTATCTTCTAGTTCAATTGCCCCACCAGACGATTTTCCACCTTTTGGCGACCTTTCTCAACGTCCTTGTAGTTGCTCTTGTCTTTCTAGCCTACACTGTTTCCTTGAAACTTCAGGTGTACTTTGATTTATCCTACCAAAATACCTTGAAACTGTCCCTTATCGGGATTTTTATGAGCTTACCTGCGATTGCCAAGGTTTTACTCGGGACGACTCTCCTTGTAGGAGTTGGTTATTATATGCCTGCCTTGCTCTTTTTTGTAGGAATTGGAATGTGGCATTTCTTTATCAGTGATATGTTGGAACCTATTTATGAAAGTATCCATGAAAAATTGGCGACAAAATAGAATGAAGCAGTTTTGGCTTCACTCTCTTTTACGGATTTATAGTTTGGTTATGATCGTGGTCATTGCCAGTTTTGCGATTATGCTATCGTATGCTGACTGGGACTCGCGTGAGAAAGAGGCCCAACGGGTTGCAGAACGTGTGACCACTCGGACAGTGAGTGAAGTGGAATACTATCACAGAGAGTCAACCCAACTTGCTCAGTCTTTGGTTGAAAATCAGGCCCGCATCGAAGGGATTTACAAGTATTTCAGTCTCAGCACACCAGACTATTTCTATTGGCAATTAGAGCGTAAAACTTCGCCTTATATCTCGGTTTCCCTGTATGAAAATATTGATGACCTCTATGTTCGGAATGATTTTGTGACTGGAGTGGCTATTGTTCTTCAGGACTACAAGGAAGTATATGTTTCGACTAGAGAAAAACGCAGTGGAGAGAAAGTTCCTGCGGAGGATTTTAAGCCAACAGCCAATAGTTTTGCTATTCCTGTTTCTGATCCTGTGTCTGACAAGGATTTAGGAGTGATCTATATCTCTCTATCCCCAGATGTTTTACATGGAGCTATTGACAATACTCGGGGTCATATCCCAATGGCTGTAACAGTAACTTCGCCTTTTGAGACTGAGATGTTCCATATTGGGGAGAAGGTCTCAGCCGAGCGAGAAAACTGGTTTGTGGGTGTCACCTCTCATGGTTATCAGGTTCGAGTTGCTGTTCCTAAAAATTTTGTTCTTACAGGAACTTTGACGAGTTCAGCTGTCACTATTGGGCTAAGTATTCTCTTTATCATCATTTTGTACGTGACCCTTAGACAGACTTTCTCAAATTACCAAAAGCAGGTCGTAGACCTAGTAGATTCGATCGAGGTGATTGCTCAAGGAGAAGAAGGCCTTCGAATCGATACCTCTGAAAAAGACCAAGAGTTGCTTCTCATTGCAGAAACAACCAATGATATGTTGGACCGCCTGGAAAAAAATATCCATGATATCTATCAGCTAGAGCTCAGTCAAAAAGATGCCAATATGCGAGCCCTGCAGGCTCAAATCAATCCTCACTTTATGTACAATACTCTGGAGTTTTTACGGATGTATGCCGTCATGCAAAGTCAGGATGAACTGGCAGATATTATCTATGAATTTAGTAGCTTGTTACGCAACAATATCTCTGACGAGCGGGAAACGACCTTGAAGCAGGAGTTGGAATTTTGCCGAAAATATAGCTATCTCTGCATGGTGCGTTATCCTAAATCCATTGCCTATGGTTTCAAGATTGCACCAGAATTGGAAGAAATGAGGATTCCAAAATTTACACTCCAACCATTGGTAGAAAACTACTTTGCCCATGGTGTTGACCATCGCAGAACGGATAATGTCATCAGTATCAAAGCCTTGAAGGGCCAAGGCTTCGTTGAAATCCTAGTGGAAGACAATGGTCGAGGAATGCCCGCTGAGAAACTAGCTAGCTTGCAAGAAAAATTAGCTCAACGAAGTTTTGAACACGAGGCAAGCTATAGTGGGGAGCGGCAATCAATTGGAATAGTAAATGTACACGAACGCTTTGTTCTCTACTTTGGGGATCGCTACCAAATCAGTGTAGAGTCAGCTGAGCAAGAAGGTGTTCGTTACCATATCACTATCCAGGATGAATAGAAAGGGTAGAAATGTATAAAGTTTTATTAGTAGACGATGAGTACATGGTGACAGAGGGGCTCAAGCGATTAATCCCCTTTGAAAAATGGGATATGCAAGTCGTCGCAACAGCTAATCACGCAGATGATGCTTTGGACTATGTTAAGAAAAATCCAGTAGATGTGGTCATTTCCGATGTCAACATGCCAGATAAGACCGGACTTGAGATGATTAGGGAAATGAAAGAGCTACTTCCAGATACCTATTATATCTTGCTGTCTGGTTATCAGGAGTTTGAGTACGTTAAAAAAGCCATGAACCTTAGTGTCGTGGATTATCTGGTCAAGCCAGTAGACAAGGTGGAGTTGGGCAATTTATTAGAAAAAATTGCGCAGCAGCTTCAGGAAAAGGTGGAACAAAGTCAGACCCTCAGTCAAGAATTGGATGAGACAGGATTTACGAACTACCTGTCAGGTAAAGACAGCTGGTGGATTGGTCTATCCAAGGAAAAGCAGGGTTCTTTTACCATTCCTTACTATGTTTTGGGGCAAGACTGGCAGATTTTCATCTCTGATCAACCGCTCGATGGCATCGTCGTGACACCATTTGAAGCACCCTACCAGCAGTCCTTTGAGAATTGGAAGATCAACGCTGAAAAAGCCCTCTTCTACGGTTCAGTTAATCTAGAAAAATCCGAGAGTTTGTTTGCCTATTACGAGCCGATTTATCGGGTGATTATCCAAGGGAATATCAATCAAATCATCGAAGAATTAACCTTGCTAGAGAAGGTCGTCTTGGAGAATACCCCGCGCGTGGCTATCACGAAGCAGCTCTTTACCCAGTTTGTCATGGATGTCTTTCATTTGTTTGAACACCTAAAAGCAGATGATATGACCGAGATTGTCAAAGCTATCCATGCCATTAACACCTTTGAAGAATTGGTTGCCTATATCAAAGAAACCTTGACCAAGTTCTTTGGCCAGTATCGCATGAATGAAAATGTGGTGAGCGTTCTGGAGGTGATTGGGCGTGATTATCAGAAAGAGCTCTCACTTAAGGATATTAGCAAGGATCTCTTTATCAATCCTGTCTATCTCGGTCAGCTGATCAAGAGGGAAACCAACTCAACCTTTGCGGAATTGCTCAATAAACAGAGAATTAAGGCAGCGCAGCAACTCTTACTGTCGACCAGTGATAGCATCGAAGATATTTGCTATGCAGTTGGCTATAGTAATGTTGGATATTTCTATAAGGTTTTCCGTAAATTGTGCGGAAAATCACCGAAAGCTTATCGGAAACAAGTTGAAACTAGCTTGTAAAAGTTGTATTCCTGTACAAAAAATGCTATAATGTTCAAAATATCTTTTGGAGGAAAACATGAAAAAGAATCCTATTTATCTTTGGGTTTTGTTAGTCTTATCAGCCCTCATTTCATCTATGTCATTATTTGGAATCTTGAGTCCATTGCCAAGTAAAGATGTGCTTCGTGCTAGCCTGGCGAATAGCGGGACGCTTACTGCTCAGCAATTAGAAGACACAGTCAACTATACTTACCAAGTAACAGCGTCATCGCACTCTATTTTTAATACGTTGTTGATTGTTTTATCTGCAATTTTAGTTGTAGTAGCCTTTGTATTTCTAGTACGTAAAAATGTGCAATTCGCAAACTATGCTTATATTGGCTATGTTCTACTAGCGATTGTTGGTTTGGTTTATAGCTATATGAATGTTCAAGATGCGGTTCAATTAATCAAAGATTCTACCCTCGGCCTAGGAATGGGAGCATTTGCACAAGGAACGAATATTTTGTTCATCATTATCAATGTTCTCTTTTTAGCCTTAGTCTTTTACAAGATGTGGCGCCAACAAAAAGATTTGGCCGAAGAAGTCGAAGCAGAAGAAGTTGCCTAAGTATTGACAAAAAAGGACTATCAAGTTACAATCTTGTTAGTTCTTTTTAAATCGTAAACAAAAAATCGAGGTCAACATGAAAAAAATATCCCTAGTGTATATCAGTCTGAGTGGGAATACAGAGAGTTTTGTAACCCGACTCAAGGACTATCTCTTGTCTCAGTATGAGGGAATTGAGGTCCAAAAAATCCATATCAAGGATTTGGTCAAGGAAGGCCAAGAATTCTTTGAAATGGAACATCCCTATGTCGCTTTCTTGCCGACCTATCTGGAAGGTGGAAATGGTGTCGATAACGGCGATGTTGAGATTCTAACGACTCCAGTGGGCGACTTTATCGCTTATGGAGACAATGCTAGTAAGTGTTTTGGGGTAGTGGGATCTGGTAATCGCAATTTTAACAATCAATACTGCCTAACAGCCAAGCAGTACAGCCAGCGTTTTGGTTTCCCCGTTCTAGCAGATTTTGAAATGAGAGGCATGCTGGGAGATATTAAAAAAGTCGCAGCAATCATTGCAGACTTGTATGAGTTAGAGACAGAAAAATAAAGTAGTACTGAGGGGCAGTTGAGATTTTCAACTGCTTTTGAGTATGCAAAAAGCACCCTGTCAGGGTGCCATTTTATAAACTATCCTGCTTTTCCGATGGCAAGTGCATAGATAAAGAAGATAGCGAAGCCAAAGAGGAAAATCAATCCTGCGATAGCGAGGAGTTTTAGCCAAGAAGGAAGATTTTTATTCTCACGTGTCACCAATACATAGTTCAAAAGAGCGAAGAATGGTGTTGTCAGGAAAGAACCGATCATGGCAAAGCGAAGCATGGTGGAAACTTGACCAGCAAAGAATTTAATAATTACGATACCAATGATAGCGGTAATGGTCATCCAGATGTTCAAAGATTTGCGAGAATCCTCTTTTTGACGAATCAAGAGTCGCAGCGATTCCTGATTGACACGAGAGTAGCCATCGATAACGGTGATGACCGTTCCAAAGATACAGAGAAAGGCGATAAAGGTGATCAAATAACGGGACCATTCTCCAAGAACAGAGGCATACATACCCACAAATTGAGAAATGTACTTGGCTGAAGCTGCTTCAACTGCTTGTCCTGTAGGATACTGAATCAGTGCTCCTAGTGCCACGAAGAATACAGCTAGGATAGCAGTTCCAATGTAACCAACGTTAAAGTCGAAAAGGGCGTCCGCTGTATTAAAGTTGACGGTCTTTTTCTTTTCAGCAGACCAGAGTGAATTGACGGCTGAAATTTCAATAGGGGCAGGCATCCATCCTAAGAGGGAAACGATAAAAGGGAGTGCCGCCATTTGCCAAGGTGTCTTTTCGACAAAATCAGAGCTGTATTCTGGATGTTTAATTGCTGCAATGATAACTGCAAGAACAGTTGCAATGGTCAAAGCAGACATGATCCATTTTGCCATACCATCTAATAGTTTGTAGCCACCAAAGAGTAGCATGGCCCAAATGACTGCAACAAGGATAAGGGACCACTGAGTGATGCTAAGTCCAATCATTGGGAAGGCGCTAGCGATGATGGCTGAGCAAAGGATAGCGACTCCAGCTGTATTAACCATAGCAGAGAAGACATTGAGGACAAAGAAAATCCAGAGATAGATTTTTCCTTTTTCAGCATAGCCTTCTACCAAGGTTTTACCAGTGTCGGCAGTATATTCGGCACCAAAACGGAAAAATGGATATTTAAAAACATTGGCCAAGATAACCAAGAGGAGTAGTGACCACCCATAAGAACCACCAGCTTGAGTAGAGGATACAATGTGAGAACCTCCAACGGCAGCAGAAGCCATTAGGATTCCTGGCCCCATTGCCTTTAGTTTGCTTGCCCAGGTTGACTGGTTTGATAACGTAACTTGTGACATAATAAACACTCCTATTTTTGAATTTTCAGAATAATCTGAATAGATAGCTACTATTCTACAAAAATCTTAAAGGAAATGCAAGACCATTTTGAAAAAATATAGAAAATTACAGAAAACTTTACATGCATTAATGAAATTTCTCCAAGGAGAATATGGTAAGCCTAAAAAATCCGAGAAGAAAGCTTCTCGGATTTTGATTATTTCAATTGATCTGTGACGTCTTTTGAGAGCAACATTCCCAGACGGTAAGTTTTATTGATATGTGCAATGACATCATTGATATTTTCAGTCGTGTGAATTTTCTCTTTGATGTCAGACCTAAATGTCTCGTCCTTCAAAAGTTGCTCTTGGTAGAGTCTTTGAAGTCTTTCCTTCTCGTACTTATTGAGCAGAAAAAGGAAAACCAAGCTAAGTACAACGAGGATATAAGCATATTGGCTCATAAGGAATCTCCCAGTGTGATAAAGAAATAGTAAAAGTGAATAAATTGTTTCATTGAAATGCTACAATGCCGAACACAATATAAATGTTATTTTGCCTCAATCTTTCAGATTGCTTTCAAGTAATTTAAAAGATTACGACATGAGCCTAACCAAATCGATATTATTTGGTCTGGTGAATTAGTAAAGCGTTTGGGCAACTCGTACTGGTTACGACGTAAAGAAACATAAATCGACAATATTTATGTTTCTTTACTAGTGAAGCGCCTAGCCAAAGTCCGAATAGGATTTGGCGTTAGTTACTTAGATTGCTTTGCAATCAAGTAACTTTGGCGATTTACATCTTCTCTGGCGCTTCTACTCCGAGCAAACGAAGGGCTTCTTTGAGGACCACTGCGGTTGCGTAGCTGAGTGCTAGACGACTGTCGCGCTCAGGACTTTCATCTAGGATACGTGTATGTGCATAATATTTGTTAAAGGCTTGAGCCAGACTAATCGCAAATTTCGCAATGATAGAAGGTTCAAAGTTATCTGCTGCACGATTGATAATACGTGGAAAGTCTTGGAGTAGTTTTATGATTTCCCAGCTTTCAGCATCATTCAGGCTGTAGTTGCCAACTGTATCTGGCTTGAAATCGGCTTTGCGCAAGATAGATTGGATACGAGCGTAGGCGTATTGAACGTAAGGTCCAGTTTCCCCTTCAAAGGATACCATAGCTTCAAGGTCGAAGTCATATCCATTTGTACGGTCGGTCTTAAGATCATAGAACTTGATAGCCCCAACTCCAACAGCGTGGGCAGCCTGGTCTTTATTTTCTAACTCAGGATTTTTCGCCTCGATTTGGGCCTTGGCACGACTAACAGCCTCAGCGATAGTCGGTTCTAGCAAGATGACATTTCCTTTACGGGTAGAGAGTTTTTTCCCTTCTTTTGTTACCAATCCAAACGGAACATGGACAATGTCTTGGCTCCAATCGTAGCCCATCTCTTGTAGTACTGCCTTGAGTTGTTTGAAGTGGGCAGATTGCTCTTGACCAACAACATAGATGGATTTTGCAAATTGGTATTCCTTTTTACGGTAAAGGGCTGCAGCCAAGTCTCGTGTGATATAGAGAGTTGCACCATCAGATTTTTTGATAAGGGCTGGGTGTTCAATTCCATATTTCTCAAGATTGACAACTTGGGCTCCCTCTGACTCAACAAGAAGTCCTTTTTCAGCGAGAATATCTACAACAGCATCCATCTTATCGTTGTAGAAGGCTTCTCCGTTGTAGCTGTCAAATTCAACTTGTAATTCATTGTAAAGGCGGTTGAATTCCACTAAACTTTCATCACGGAACCATTGCCAGAGAGCGAGGGCTTCCTCATCTCCATTTTCCAGTTTGCGGAACCATTCGCGTGCTTCTTCATCCAAGCTAGGGTCTTTTTCAGCTTCAGCATTGATGCGAACGTAGAGTTTAAGAAGTTCATCGATTGGATGCGCTTTAACGGCTTCCTCATTTCCCCATTTCTTGTAGGCAACGATCAACATTCCAAACTGTTTGCCCCAGTCTCCTAGGTGGTTGACCTTGACCGTTTGATAACCGATTTTTTGAAAAATATGTGATAAGCTATCTCCGATAACTGTTGAACGCAAGTGCCCAATAGAGAATGGTTTTGCGATATTGGGACTAGACATATCGATAACGATATTTTCTTGCTTGCCAATGGTTTGGTCAGCATAGTGCTCTTTTTCAGTGATAACATCCTGTAATACCTGAGCCGAAATAGCCGATTTATCAAGGAAAAAGTTGACGTAAGGTCCAGTAGCAACAACCTTTTCAAAGGCTTGACTATTGATTTTTTCAGCAATATCTGCTGCAATCATTTGAGGAGCTTTACGCTCGACCTTTGCTAGAGAAAAGGCAGGGAAGGCGATATCTCCCATTTCTGAGTTTTTAGGTGTTTCCAGTAAATTTAAAATAGCCTCTTGGTCCAGGCTATCAATGACGCTAGCCAACTCGCTAGCAATCAATTCTTTTGTATTCATAAGGGCTCCTTTTGGGCTTTTTTACTATTTTAACACAATTTACTACATTTTTTGAGAAAGAAAAGAATTTTTTTGAATTATCTAGTTTTTTTGGTATAATGTAGTTATAAAATAAATGTAAAACTTGTTATAAATATTCACTTAAGAGGATAATATGAGAAAAAGAGAACGGCATCAGTTGATTAAAAAGATGATCACCGAAGAAAAACTTGGGACACAAAAAGAGATTCAAGATCGTTTAGAAGCTCGTAATGTTTATGTGACACAAACGACTTTGTCACGTGATTTGCGTGAAATCGGCTTGACCAAGGTTAAGAAAAATGATATGGTGTATTATGTACTAGCAAATGAGACAGATAAGATTGATTTAGTTGAGTTTTTGTCTCATCATTTAGAAGGTGTTGCAAGAGCAGAGTTCACCTTGGTACTTCATACCAAACTTGGGGAAGCTGCAGTCTTAGCAAACATTGTAGATGCAAACAAGGATGAATGGATTTTAGGAACGGTTGCTGGTGCTAATACCTTATTGGTTATTTGTCGAGACCAGCACGTTGCCAAGCTGATGGAAGATCGTTTGCTAGATTTGATGAAAGATAAATAAGGTCTTGGGAGTTGCTCTCAAGACTTATTTTTAGCAAGGAGAGACGGAAAATGGCAACAGAAAAGCTATCACCCGGCATGCAACAGTATGTGGATATTAAGAAACAATACCCAGATGCTTTTTTGCTTTTTCGAATGGGTGATTTTTACGAGTTGTTCTATGAAGATGCAATTAATGCAGCGCAGATTTTAGAAATTTCCTTAACAAGTCGGAATAAAAATGCAGAAAATCCGATACCCATGGCGGGTGTCCCCTATCATTCTGCCCAGCAGTATATCGATGTTCTGATTGAGCAGGGCTATAAGGTAGCCATAGCCGAGCAGATGGAAGATCCCAAACAAGCAGTTGGTGTTGTCAAGCGAGAGGTGGTCCAGGTCATCACACCTGGAACGGTCGTTGATAGCAGTAAGCCGGATAGTCAGAATAATTTCTTGGTTTCCTTAGATTGTGATGGCAATCAATTTGGTCTGGCTTATATGGATTTGGTGACGGGTGACTTTTATGTGACAGGTCTATTAGATTTCACGTTGGTTTGTGGGGAAATCCGTAATCTCAAGGCTCGAGAAGTGGTGCTGGGTTATGACTTGTCTGAGGAAGAAGAACAAATCCTCAGCCGTCAGATGAATCTGGTGCTTTCTTATGAGAAGGAAGGCTTTGAGGATATTCATTTACTGGATCCACGACTGGCAGCTGTGGAGCAAGCGGCAGCTAGTAAGCTCCTCCAGTATGTTCACCGTACCCAGATGCGAGAATTGAACCATCTCAAACCAGTTATCCACTATGAAATTAAAGATTTCTTGCAGATGGATTATGCGACCAAGGCTAGTCTGGATTTGGTTGAGAATGCCCGTTCAGGCAAGAAGCAGGGGAGTCTTTTCTGGCTTTTGGATGAAACCAAAACAGCTATGGGCATGCGGCTCTTGCGCTCTTGGATCCATCGTCCCTTGATTGATAAGGAACGAATCGTCCAACGTCAAGAGGTGGTGCAGGTCTTTCTTGACCACTTCTTTGAGCGTAGTGATTTGACAGACAGTCTCAAGGGTGTTTATGACATCGAACGTTTGGCTAGTCGGGTTTCTTTTGGCAAGACCAATCCAAAGGATCTCTTGCAACTGGCGACTACCTTATCTAGTGTGCCACGGATTCGAGCGATTTTAGAAGGCATGGAGCAGCCTGCTCTAGCCTATCTCATCGCACAGCTGGATGCCATTCCGGAGTTGGAGAGCTTGATTAGTGCTGCGATTGCTCCTGAAGCTCCTCACGTGATTACGGAAGGTGGTATTATCCGGACTGGATTTGATGAAACCTTGGATAAATACCGTCGAGTGCTCAGAGAAGGGACCAGTTGGATTGCTGAGATTGAGGCTAAGGAGCGAGAAAACTCTGGTATCAGCACGCTTAAGATTGACTACAATAAAAAGGATGGCTACTATTTCCATGTGACTAATTCGCAACTGGGAAATGTGCCAGCCCACTTTTTCCGCAAGGCGACGTTGAAAAATTCGGAACGCTTTGGTACCGAGGAATTAGCCCGTATCGAGGGAGATATGCTGGAGGCGCGCGAGAAGTCAGCCAACCTAGAATATGAAATCTTTATGCGTATCCGTGAGGAAGTCAGCAAGTACATCCAGCGTTTGCAGGCTCTAGCCCAAGGAATTGCAACGGTTGATGTCTTGCAAAGTCTAGCAGTTGTGGCTGAAACCCAGCATTTGATCCGACCTGAGTTTGGAGACGATTCACAAATTGATATCCAGAAAGGGCGCCATGCTGTCGTCGAAAAGGTCATGGGAGCTCAGACCTATATTCCAAATAGTATCCAGATGGCAGAAGATACGAGTATTCAGCTAATTACAGGGCCCAACATGAGTGGGAAATCAACATACATGCGCCAGTTAGCCATGACTGCGGTTATGGCCCAGCTGGGTTCTTATGTGCCGGCAGAAAGCGCCCATTTGCCTATCTTCGATACTATCTTTACCCGTATCGGAGCAGCAGATGACTTGGTTTCAGGTCAATCAACCTTTATGGTGGAGATGATGGAGGCCAACAATGCCATTTCGCATGCGACCAAGGATTCCTTGATTCTCTTTGATGAATTGGGACGCGGAACTGCAACTTATGACGGAATGGCTCTGGCCCAATCCATCATCGAATACATCCATGAACATATCGGAGCCAAAACTCTCTTTGCGACCCACTACCATGAGTTGACCAGTCTGGAGTCCAGCTTGGAACACTTGGTCAATGTCCACGTGGCAACCTTAGAACAGGATGGACAGGTCACCTTCCTTCACAAGATCGAACCAGGACCAGCTGACAAATCCTATGGTATCCACGTTGCTAAGATTGCTGGCTTGCCAGCAGAACTTTTAGCAAGGGCGGATAAGATATTGACTCAACTGGAGAATCAAGGGACGGAAAGTCCTGCTCCCATGAGACAAACAAGCGCTGTTACTGAACAGATGTCACTCTTTGACGCGCCTGCAGAGCATCCTATCCTAGCAGAATTAGCTAAACTGGATGTATACAATATGACACCGATGCAGGCTATGAATGTCTTGGTCGAGCTCAAACAAAAGTTATAAAAAAATCCCACTCACATTTTTGTGAGTGGGATTTTCTCTATTACTTTTTATGGGCCAAGAGTTGATTGATGTGGTCTACTTTTTTAGCTTCTCTTTTATAGAGAATAGTCCAGATGATGAGGTAGACAATCGCAAACTCTGGAATAAGCTGGAGATAGAAGGTCCAGTGGAAGGGGAACCAACCAGCCAGAGTTGCTAGTGGAACAAAGCCAGCCAGCATGAGGAAGAAATGGGAAAGTGTGGCACGGAGCAAGCTCCAGTCACGGCTGAATAAACGACTGCCAAAGCTAAAGAGAACACCGATAGCTGACCAGATGACCATACAGTAGAGCAAGACTAGAGCACCGTGAACCTGATGTTGAGCCATCGCTTGGCCGATAAGAGACTCGGGGCTTAGTGGGGCATAGGTATTTGGTGCATAAATGAGTGAAAAGAGGATAGAGAGGATGAGGCCGATAAGTACACCAGCGGCTGCATCGTGAAAGATTTGTTTTTTCATAGTTCTAATTTCTCCTTGATGGTTTTTAGGTAACGGCGTGAAGAGTAGGTGAAGCTTTCGTTTTTGAGAAAGATTTCGACCAGGCCGTTGGGGGTTAGTTTGAGATGAGAGATAGCGTCAATATTAACGATTTCAGATTGGGAAATTTGGATAAAAGTGGTCGGCAGAATGTCAAGCACTTGATAGAGCCGAAAATCAATGGTATAGGTCTGAGATGCAGTTTCTGCTAGAACCTTCCGATTCTCGATATAGAAGCGTTGTATCTTACCAATCTTAACTAGATAGACCTGATCATCAATCTTTCCTTTGATTGTTTCTTTTTGGTCAAGATTTTCTGCGAACTCGATGACTTTTTGGACTTTTTCGGTCGGCTGAGGTGCTTGGATAATCAGCTTTTCCTCCTCGTAAGTCTCCTTAATCTGTAGTTCTACTTTCATAAATTTCCCTCCTTTTCAGTTATACAAGGTTGTGATCACTTCCTGTACACCTTTATTAAACACTATTTTACGACCCCTAGCAAGAGCTTTTGCCTATGTGGACAGATTTGGAGTCTATGTGGTATTTGCTTTTTCTGATAGTATCTGAAATATGGTATAATAGCACTAATCAATTTCTAGGAAAATAGATACAGAAAGGGGCTGAAAGATGTCTCAAATTATTGAATTGCCAGAGGTGCTGGCAAACCAGATCGCAGCAGGAGAGGTTATTGAACGTCCTGCCAGTGTGGTCAAAGAGTTGGTAGAAAATGCCATTGACGCGGGCTCAAGTCAGATTATCATTGAGATTGAGGAAGCTGGTCTTAAGAAGATTCAAATCACAGATAATGGTCATGGAATTGCCCACGATGAGGTGGAGTTGGCCCTGCGTCGACATGCGACCAGTAAGATAAAAAATCAAGCAGACCTCTTTCGGATTCGGACACTCGGTTTTCGTGGTGAAGCCCTGCCTTCTATCGCTTCTGTCAGTGTGCTGACTCTGTTGACAGCGGTGGATGGTGCGAGTCATGGGACTAAGCTCGTTGCGCGTGGGGGTGAAGTTGAGGAAGTCATTCCAGCGACTAGTCCTGTGGGGACCAAGGTTTGTGCGGAGGACCTCTTTTTCAACACACCTGCCCGCCTCAAGTATATGAAGAGCCAGCAAGCTGAGCTGTCTCATATCATTGATATTGTCAACCGTCTGGGATTGGCTCATCCCGAGATTTCTTTTAGTTTAATCAGTGATGGCAAGGAAATGACGCGGACAGCAGGGACTGGTCAACTGCGTCAAGCCATCGCAGGGATTTACGGTTTGGTGAGTGCTAAGAAGATGATTGAAATTGAGAACTCTGACTTAGATTTCGAAATTACAGGTTTTGTGTCTCTGCCTGAGTTAACCCGAGCAAATCGCAACTATATCAGCCTCTTCATCAATGGCCGTTATATCAAGAACTTTCTACTCAACCGTGCTATTCTTGACGGTTATGGAAGCAAGCTCATGGTAGGGCGTTTTCCACTGGCTGTCATTCACATCCATATTGATCCTTATTTGGCAGATGTCAATGTGCATCCGACCAAGCAAGAAGTGCGGATTTCTAAGGAAAGAGAACTGATGGCGCTGCTTTCAGAGGCTATTTCAAATAGTCTCAAGGAACAAGCCTTGATACCTGATGCTTTAGAAAATCTTGCCAAGTCGACCGTTCGTAATCGTCAAAAGGTAGAGCAGACCATTCTCCCACTCAAAGAAAATACGCTTTACTATGAACAAACAGAAGTAACAAGACCGACTCAAGTTGAGGTTTCAGACCATCAAGTAGGCTTGACTGAAGAAAGACAGGATTTAACCCTGTTTGCCAAGGAAACCTTGGACCAGTTGACCAAGCCTGCAAAACTGCATTTTGCAGAGAGAAAGCCAGCTAGCTATGACCAACTAGACCATCCAGAGTTGGACCTTGCTAGTCTCGATAAAGCCTATGATAAGCTGGAGCGAGAAGAATCATCAAGCTTTCCAGAATTGGAATTTTTCGGACAGATGCACGGGACTTATCTCTTTGCCCAGGGGCGAGATGGACTCTATATCATTGACCAGCATGCAGCTCAGGAGCGGGTTAAGTACGAGGAATACCGTGAAAGCATCGGCAATGTTGACCAGAGTCAGCAGCAACTCTTAGTGCCCTACATCTTTGAATTTCCTGCGGATGATGCCCTTCGTCTTAGAGAAAGAATGCCTCTCCTAGAGGAAGTAGGTGTTTTTCTAGCAGAGTATGGAGAAAATCAATTTATCCTGCGTGAACATCCTATTTGGATGGCCGAAGAGGAAATCGAATCTGGTATCTATGAGATGTGCGATATGCTCCTCTTAACTAAAGAAGTTTCGATCAAGAAATACCGAGCAGAGCTGGCTATCATGATGTCCTGCAAGCGGTCGATCAAGGCCAATCACCGTATCGATGACCATTCAGCCAGACAGCTCCTTTATCAGCTTTCTCAATGTGATAACCCCTACAACTGTCCACACGGACGTCCCGTTTTGGTGCATTTTACCAAGTCAGATATGGAAAAAATGTTCCGACGCATTCAGGAAAATCATACGAGTCTTCGTGAGTTGGGGAAATATTAAGAACACAAAAAGCCTTTGTTCCTTTTGAACAAGGCTTTTTAGTTTTTCTAAGGTGGGAACTTGATTGGACATGGGCAACTTGACACGATATTTACACTTGCTTGACAAGACCAGTTCTATAAAAATGTTGTGAAAACTGAATTAGGTGATTCCAGGCTTTGTAGAATCGTCGTTGTCTGAAGGAGTCTCAAGACCAATGACCTTATCAAGATAACGTTGTTTGGTTTTGAGAACCTTATTGATAGCGACAGCAGAAGCGATTAAGAGAACGAAGGTTAGCCAGATCCAAGCGGTGAATTCAGCTGGAAAACTAGAACCGGCTAAAAAGAGATAGATAGCCAGAGCCAATACAAAAATATAAATCACCTGCCAAAGACCAAAGGATTTAACCTTTTTATAGTAGTTGTCTTTGTCTTCCTCCAAAATCACTGCTGTGGAAACTTTTTCAATGCTTTCATCCAGTAGTAGATAGTCAGTTGTCACTTGAAAAATCTTGCTTATTTCAATGATTTTTTCGATTTCAGGAAGGACTTGTCCAGACTCCCATTTGGAGATGCTTTGCCGAGAAACATTGATTTGTTCTGCTAGCTTTTCTTGGGACCAACCTTTTTCCTTTCGGAGTTCAAATAGTTTTTCTGCGAGTTTCATCATTCTATCCTCCTTTTTCTACTTCTATCCTAACAATTTTTACTTATTATGAGAATACAATCTCCTGTACTATTTGTCAACCAGAGGTTGCACTTGTGTTTGCAGTTTTCAGCAAAAAAATATGATATACTAGGTAAGAAAAAGCGAAGAAATTATGAAAAAGGAATGAAAGATGAAAGAATTTTTTGCCCTCCCCAAGCAAATTCAAATGCGGGAATGGATGAGCTTTGTAGCACGGATTTTAGAGAGTGCCATTACTCCTTTTATGGCCATGTACTATGTTCAATATTTTGGAGCCTTTTGGGCGGGGTTATTGATGATCACAACCAAACTCATTGGTTTTTTAGCTGGGCTGTATGGTGGACATTTGGCGGATCTTTGGGGACGTAAGAAAGTCATTGACTGGGGAAACTTTGGTCTTGCGAGTGGCTACTTTCTTGTGCTGCTGGCAAATATGCCTAATCATATTTTTCCCTTTTTGACTTTTGTCGGAATGTTGCTGGCAGAGACCGCAGGAACTTTCTCTTGGCCGGCTATTGATGCGATGATTATTGATTTGACCGACGAGCAAAATCGCCGTTTCGTTTATACGATTAGTTATTGGTTTGTCAATGTATCCGTTATGTTAGGAGCAGGGCTTGCAGGTTTCTTTTACGACCACCATTTTTTTGAGTTGCTTCTGGTTTTGACGGTGATTAGCTTCTTGAATTTTTTCCTCGCTTGGAAATATTTTTCAGAAAGCAAGCCAGCTAATCTGGTCTTTGAGCATGGTAGCAGTCCTTTGGCAACTGTGAAAAATTATGTTTCTGTTTTTCAGGACAAAATTTTCCTACTTTATACGTTAGGGACTGTATTTAATGGAGTTATCTGGTTGCAAATTGACAATTATATACCCGTTCATTTGAAAGAGTCATTCATCGCGAGTAGTATTTTCGGTATTCATATTTCAGGAGCTAAGATGCTCAGTATCATGGTCTTTATCAATACCCTGATTATTGTTTGCTTCATAACGACTGCCAATCGTTTGACCAAGGAAATGAAGCTCATACCGCAGTTTTTATTGGGAAGTATTATCTTTGACTTGGGTATGCTTTTCACCATTGTCTTCAGGAGTTTCTGGGCTCTGTTTTTGCTAGCCATTCTCTATACTATGGGGGAACTCATCTGCATGCCGCCAAGCCAAGTTTTGCGGGCGGAAATGATGAATGAGAATAAGCTCGGAACCTACTCAGGTTTCCTTAATATGGCGCAGCCTTTAGCGTCTATTTTAGCGGGGGCGATGATTTCTATCAGCGCTGCAACAGGTGCTGTAGGTGTTTGGCTCGTTTTTATTGTGTGTGCAGTACTTGGGTTGCTTCTTATCATCAGAGCAGCGCATTTACAAGGAATTGCAAATCAATTATAGAAAGTGAAAATTATGTACGAATATCTAAAAGGAATCATTACCAAAATCACTGCTAAATATATCATCCTTGAGGCAAATGGTATCGGTTATATCTTGCATGTAGCCAATCCCTATGCCTACTCAGGTCAGGTCAATCAAGAAACTCAGATTTATGTGCACCAAGTTGTTCGTGAGGATGCCCATCTGCTCTACGGTTTTCGCTCAGAAGATGAGAAAAAGCTCTTTCTCAGTCTGATCTCGGTCTCAGGGATTGGTCCTGTGTCAGCTCTTGCTATCATCGCAGCTGATGACAATGCTGGCTTGGTTCAAGCGATCGAGACTAAGAACATCACCTACTTGACCAAGTTCCCTAAAATTGGCAAGAAAACAGCCCAGCAGATGGTGCTGGACTTGGAAGGCAAGGTAGTCGTGGCTAGTGATGACCTTCCTTCCAAGGTCGCAGTGCAAACCAGCGCTGAAAACCAAGAACTGGAAGAAGCTATGGAAGCCATGCTGGCACTGGGCTACAAGGCGACTGAACTTAAGAAAATCAAGAAATTCTTTGAAGGAACGACGGATACAGCAGAGAACTATATCAAGTCGGCCCTTAAGATGTTGGTCAAATAGGAGTATAATATGCCAAAACGCTGTGGTTGGGTAAAAATGAATAATCCCTTATATGTAGCCTATCATGATGAGGAGTGGGGGCAACCCCTTCATGATGACCGCGCTCTTTTTGAACTGCTCTGTATGGAGACTTATCAGGCTGGTCTGTCTTGGGAAACGGTACTCAACAAACGCCAGGCTTTCCGAGAAGCATTTCATGGCTATCAAATTCAAGAGGTCGCGGAAATGACAGATGGGGAGTTGGAAGCCATGTTAGAGAATCCAACCATCATTCGAAATCGAGCCAAGATTTTTGCGACGCGTGCCAACGCCCAAGCATTTTTACAAGTCCAGAAAACCTTTGGCTCTTTTGACGCTTATCTCTGGTCCTTTGTTGAGGGAAAAACGATCGTGAATGATGTTCCTGACTATCACCTAGCACCTGCTAAAACAGCCTTGTCTGAAAAGTTATCTCAAGATCTCAAAAAACGAGGCTTCAAGTTCACAGGTCCAGTCGCAGTTTTAGCTTTTCTACAAGCGGCAGGTCTGATTGACGACCACGAAAATGATTGTGAGTGGAAAAGCGGAAATAAGTGAGTGCAGGCGTCTAATTATCTGAGAATATAGAAAAAGCTGAGATGAGTTTCTCAGCTTTTTGATTATATGCTAGTAATTTTTATAGTGCAGTGAGAAATGTCAGTCCACCTAAGACAACGCCGGCTGAGTTTGGAATAATTAGTATCCAATCCTTCTTAGGTTCTTTTGTCCATCCGTAAATAACCCAAATTAAACAAGATACTGCTGCGGATAAAGGCTGAAATGGTTGAGCCTTGTTGCCTTGTAAATTGGCAAAAATTTGTGGGATGTAGGCGATAAATACAATAATCCCGATAAAGGCCCCGATTGAACCGACAATTTGATTTATTTTTTGTTTAGTCATATACACCTCCTTTAAAAAGATATCATAGAAATAAGCAAAATGCAATAAATTCAGACACAAATTGTAACGAAAATCAATACCAAAGCACAAAAATGGAGAAATTGTTTATTTTTTGTTATAGTCAAAGCGAATGACTTGCTTCTGTGTATCCACATAAGCGTGAACGCCAAAGGGCACAATGGCTCTTGGAGTTGCGTGACCGACATTCAGATTATAGACAATCGGGATATTGTTATCAATGATATCCAATAGTGCTTCCTTATAGTCGTCATAGAAGGTTTCATCCATTGGCTTTCCGACCAAGAGTCCACTGATAACCCCAAATATCCCCGTGTCCTTTAAAGTCCGCAACATTTTTTTGAAATCATCAGGTTCAGGCTTTTCTTCGCTTGTTTCTAGCAAGAGAATCTTTCCTTCCCAGTCACATAAGTCAGGGAAGAGTCGGTACTCTTGGCAGAGGTCCGTGCTGTCTGCGTATCGAGAATTGTCAAAGATATCATAGAGGGACTCAAGGCAACCACCGAGAATTTCTCCCTCAAACTGAGCATTTCCTTGCAACAAATCAAAGCCTGTATTTACATGACTGATACGAGCTGTTCCCAGAGCCTTGGGACTAAAATCAGTCCGTTCCTCATACCAAAGGTCGCTAGGGCGGATTTCTGAGATTCTTCCCGTCTCGATCAATTCTTTAAAGTAGTGGAGACTATAGGGCAACATCTCCTTGTCCAATTCACAAATGTCTGCTAGAAAGGATTGCCCATAAAAAGTCTTGATCCCTAGTTTGTGCAACATAAGGTGGTTCATGGTTGTATCCGAGAAGCCAAGAAAAATCTTTTGTTGGATAACCTTTTGGAGCTGGTCGTTTTCAAAAAGGTAGGGTAGCAAGCGATAGGTATCATCCCCACCGATGGCGCATAGGATCATGTCGATGCTATCATCAGAAAAGGCCTGCATCAAATCCTCTGCACGTGCCTCCGGATGGTCCTTGATAAAGTCTAACCCTTTTAGCGAATGGGGCAGAAAGACAGGATTGAGTCCCAAATCCTTGAGACGTTGAATACCCAAATCGACTTCGTGTTTGACAAAATCCTCTCCGATAACACCACTAGACAAACTCACGATACCAATAGTAGAAACCATATCTCATCCTCCTAGAAATTGATTGAGCCTATTTTATCATAAAAGATGGGAGAAAACTATAGGGATTGGGGGTAGAAGTTCTATTGGATATCAAGAAAGCAAGAAAAAAGCAACCGCTAGTGCAGTTGCTTATCGTTTTACTAATCTGTAATCTCACTAGATATGAGTTACTTGGTTAACTCTTGATTATAGGAGAGGGCTAAATCAATCCAGTAAGGAAGTTCTTTTTGACCTTCAATATCTAGGTCTATATAGCCATGATAAGGTCGCCCTCTCATCAATGTAGTATGAGCTCCTGTTCGGGGTAGAACTTGCTTTTCTATTTCTTTGCCAATTCTGACCATAACCAGTTCGTCCTTTCTGGAACTGACTGTAAGGACCATTTTCCCACGAATCATAAAGGCAAGGCCACCAAACAGTTTCTTTTCTTCTAGCTCTTCTTCGAAAATTTGGGGAGGAAGTTTGAGTGCTAGAATTTTTCGAATCTGCTGAGCTAAAGATTGACTATATGCCATAGCTTTTCACTTCTCTTAATAACGTGATGGGCCTGCGCTTGCGCTTCGGATATTGAAACGTTTCTTGAGATAGAAGCGAAGGGCGAGAAGGGCTGCTCCTAGGACAGCCAAAGGCAATGGAGCAAGGACTGGATTGAGGTTGGCTGGTAGGAAGCTTGTTGCAAAGAAGACAACCAACCAAAGAAGCATAGCAGCGAGGATGACGAGGATTGATTTCCAGAAAGGAGGGCGCTGGCTACGATCTGTGTCTGGTCCATAGTACTGGTAGACAAAGTAGTACATCAAGTAGAAGGCAAGTCCTCCTACAAGTCCAACCAACAAGAGGGTAATCAAGCCATAGCCAATAGCCTGATCTGTAGAGAAGAAGGTAGTCAGAGCGCTAACCAATGCAAAGAGACTGGTGATAAAAAGGGCTGAGTCCATAATCATGAGTTTTGGATCGTCATTTTCTTTTGGATGCTCTTTTTCGTATTGCTCCTTGACAGTGAAGCTATGAGCCCAGTGGGTTGGAGCCCCGTAGAGGGAACGTGCAGTCGTCCCCTTGGCTTGCTCTTCAAGGATTTTAGGAATGACTTCCTCAAAGACAGCCTTGATTTCAGCGTCTGTTTTACCATCTTTAATAAATTGTTGGGTAGCGATGTGGATAAACTCTTGGTTTTTCTTAGTTAATTTTTGTAAATCAATCTGAGACATAGGGATTCCTCTTAGAACCATTTTTTATGGATGAGATAGAGAGTGAGCGAAACACTCATAGCAAAGGCGATAAAGACGATTAACCAGAAGGCATGAGGCTCACCGTTTAGAGGGATTTCATTATCCTTAAAGTTCATCCCGTAGGCTGAGAAGATCATGGTTGGGACAGACATAACGATGGTCACGAGAGCCAGGGTCTTCATGATGTTGTTCTGGTTGTTGGAAATGATAGAGGCAAAGGTCTCTGTCATAGAGTGAAGGACATTTCCATAGATATCTGCCATCTCGATGGCCTGTTGGGTTTCAATCAGAGTGTCTTCGAGTAGGTCTTCGTCTTCTAGGTATTTCTTGATATTGCTAGTTGCGCTAGTCAATTTCTTAATCACGCGCTCGTTCGTCTTCAGTGAGGCCTTGAAATAGACGATGGTCTTTTCCAATTCCATGAGCTCAATCAGCTCTTCGTTTCGAGTGGATTTGTGAAGTTGACTTTCGATTTGTTCACTCTTACGGTCAATCGAACGAAGGGCCGTAAGGTAAAGTTCGGCGTTGCGATAGAGAATCTGGAAGATAAAGCGTGAACGCATGAAGGTGTAAAAGTTGCGCAGTCTACGGTTGATAAAGACATCGAGAACGGGGAGGGGTTCCAAGCAGGTGGTGATAATGGTTTCCTCTGTGATGATAATCCCCAGCGGAATCGTAACGTAGTAGGTACGATTGTTTCTTTCCTCTGTGATGGGAACGTCCACGATGATCAAAGTGTACTCATCTTCGATGGTAATACGGGACATTTCTTCCGCATCGAGCGGTGCTCGAAGGTCGGCAATGTCAATGTCGAAGGCGTTAGCGATTTCCAACGATTCATTTTGTGTAGGATTGACGAGGTTGATCCAAGTACCTGGTTCAAGCGTGTCGATCTCTTTAAATTCCGTTGTTGTTGAGAGAAAAACTTGTTTCATATCCCCTATCCTTTCCTACTATTCAGTGATTCATTTTTTGCACCGTACTATTATACTATAAAAACAGCTTTTTGGGTAATAGAATTTCACATTTTTTGGTATAATGGAAAGCAATAATGGACTAGAAAGAACAAAGATGCAAGATAAAATTGTGATTCATGGGGCACGTGCCCATAACTTAAAAAATATTGATGTGGAGATTCCGCGAGACAAGCTGGTTGTTGTGACTGGTTTGTCAGGGTCTGGGAAATCCAGTCTGGCCTTTGATACCCTCTATGCTGAGGGCCAACGTCGCTATGTAGAGAGTCTATCAGCCTATGCTCGCCAGTTTTTGGGCAACATGGAAAAACCAGATGTAGATGCCATTGATGGTCTCAGCCCAGCTATTTCCATCGACCAGAAAACGACTAGTAAAAACCCTCGTTCGACCGTTGGAACAACGACTGAAATCAATGACTATCTGCGTCTCCTCTACGCACGTGTGGGGACGCCTTACTGTATCAACGGACACGGGGCTATCAAGGCTTCTTCTGTAGAGCAAATCGTGGATAAGGTTTTGGAATTACCAGAACGCCAACGTCTGCAAATTTTAGCTCCGGTCATTCGTAAGAAAAAAGGGCAACACAAGAGTGTCATTGAAAAGGTTCAGAAAGATGGCTATGTCCGTGTCCGTGTGGATGGGGAAGTCTATGATGTGACCGAAGTGCCAGAGTTGTCCAAGAGCAAGCAACACAATATCGATGTTGTGGTTGACCGTATTGTTATCAAGGAGGGCATTCGTAGCCGTCTCTTTGACTCCATAGAGGCTGCCCTTCGTATCGCAGAAGGTTATGTCATTATCGACACTATGGACGATTCTGAGTTGCTCTTTTCTGAGCACTATGCCTGTCCAGTTTGTGGTTTTACTGTTCCAGAGTTAGAGCCACGTCTCTTCTCCTTTAATGCTCCTTTTGGCTCATGCAGTGAGTGTGACGGTTTGGGCATCAAGCTGGAGGTGGATGTTGACTTGGTGGTTCCTGATACCAGCAAAACTTTGCGTGAGGGAGCCTTGGCACCTTGGAATCCTATCTCATCCAACTACTATCCAAACATGCTAGAGCAGGCCATGACAGCCTTTGGAGTGGATATGGATAAGCCTTTTGAGGACTTGTCAGAAGAAGATAAAAACTTGATTCTTTACGGGTCTGATGGCAAGGAATTCCATTTCCACTATGAAAATGAATTTGGCGGTGTGCGCGATATTGACATTCCTTTTGAGGGAGTTGTCAATAATATCAAGCGTCGTTACCATGAGACTAACAGTGACTACACCCGTACCCAGATGCGACTCTACATGAATGAGCTGACTTGTGGAACCTGTCATGGCTATCGTCTCAACGATCAGGCCTTGTCTGTCCGTGTGGGTGGTGAGCAAGGACCACATATTGGTGAAATCTCAGATCTGTCTATCGCAGACCACTTGGAGTTGGTGAGCCAGCTGACCTTGTCTGAAAATGAAGCGATTATCGCCCGTCCCATTCTCAAGGAAATCAAGGATCGATTGACCTTCCTCAATAACGTAGGTCTTAACTATCTGACCCTGTCACGTTCGGCAGGAACCCTATCAGGTGGAGAGAGTCAGCGTATTCGCTTGGCAACCCAGATTGGGTCCAATTTATCAGGTGTCCTTTATATCCTGGATGAGCCGTCGATTGGTCTTCACCAGAGGGATAATGACCGCCTGATTGCTAGTCTGAAAAAGATGCGTGACTTGGGCAATACTCTCATCGTGGTGGAACACGACGAAGATACCATGCGCGAGGCGGATTATCTGATTGACGTTGGTCCAGGTGCCGGTGTTTTTGGTGGCGAGATTGTTGCTGCAGGAACACCCAAGCAGGTGGCCCGTAATAGTAAGTCTATTACAGGCCAGTACTTGTCAGGTAAACGTGCCATTCCAGTACCAGAAGAGCGCCGTGCCGGAAATGGTCGCTTTATCGAAGTGACAGGTGCGCGTGAGAACAACTTGCAAAATATCACTGCTCGCTTCCCATTAGGAAAATTCATCGCGGTGACAGGTGTGTCAGGTTCAGGGAAATCGACCTTAATCAACAGCATCCTCAAAAAAGCCATTGCGCAGAAGCTCAATCGCAATTCAGACAAGCCTGGTAAATTTAAGACGATTACAGGGATTGAGCATGTAGACCGCTTGATTGATATTGACCAGAGTCCAATCGGGCGAACGCCAAGGTCTAACCCGGCTACCTATACGGGAGTTTTTGACGATATACGTGACCTTTTTGCCCAGACAAACGAAGCTAAGATTCGAGGCTACAAGAAGGGCCGTTTCAGTTTCAACATCAAGGGCGGTCGTTGCGAAGCCTGCTCAGGTGACGGGATTATCAAGATTGAGATGCACTTCTTGCCAGATGTTTATGTTGCTTGTGAAGTTTGCCATGGGACTCGCTACAACAGTGAAACCCTCGAAGTTCACTACAAGGAAAAAAATATCTCGCAGGTTTTGGACATGACCGTCAACGATGCGGTGGAATTTTTCCAACACATTCCCAAGATTCAACGCAAACTTCAGACCATCAAGGATGTGGGGCTGGGCTATGTAACGTTAGGACAACCAGCTACCACCCTTTCAGGTGGAGAAGCCCAGCGTATGAAGTTAGCTAGTGAGCTCCACAAACGCTCGACAGGAAAATCCTTCTACATTCTGGATGAGCCGACGACAGGGCTTCATACCGAGGATATCGCTCGCTTGCTCAAGGTTTTAGCTCGCTTTGTCGACGATGGCAATACTGTTCTCGTCATTGAGCACAATCTGGATGTCATCAAGACGGCAGACCATATCATCGATTTGGGACCTGAGGGCGGTGTCGGTGGCGGAACCATCATCGCAACAGGAACTCCAGAAGAAGTAGCAGCCAATGAAGCCAGCTACACAGGACACTATTTGAAAGGAAAGTTACATCATGAATAAACGTGTGCAAGCATTTCTAGCTAAAATGCAAGAAAAAGAACTAGATGGTATCATCATCAACAACCTTAAAAACGTCTATTACCTGACCGGCTTTTGGGGCTCAAATGGAACAGTCTTTATCAGCCGTGACCGTCAGGTTTTGGTGACAGACTCTCGCTATATCATTGCTGCTAAGCAAGAAGTGACAGGTTTTGAGATTGTGGCTGACCGCGATGAATTGGCTGTTATTGCAGGCATTGTTAAGGATATGGGCTTGTCTCGCGTTGGTTTTGAGGACGAGATTTCGGTTTCTTATTACCACCGTATGCAGGCAGCTTTTGCAGGTTTGGACTTGCTTCCACAGACTCAGTTTGTTGAAGCACTTCGTATGATTAAAGATGAGAAAGAGATTGCGACTATTCGCAAGGCATGTTCTATCTCAGACCAAGCTTTTCGTGATGCGCTTGACTTTATCAAACCAGGAAAAACTGAGATCGAAATTGCCAACTTCCTTGACTTCCGTATGCGTGAGTTGGGAGCATCTGGCTTGTCTTTTGATACCATTCTAGCAAGTGGAATCAACTCTTCTAAACCTCACGCCCACCCAATGCACAAGCCAGTAGAACTAGGCGAAGCAATCACCATGGACTTCGGCTGTCTCTACGACCACTACGTCAGTGATATGACACGGACCATCTATCTAGGACATGTCAGCGACGAGCAAGCAGAGATTTACAATACGGTTCTGAAAGCCAACCAAGCTCTGATTGACCAAGCTAAGGCTGGCTTAGGTTTCCGTGACTTTGACAAAATCCCTCGTGATATTATCATCGAGGCAGGCTATGGCGACTACTTTACCCACGGTATTGGACACGGTATCGGACTGGATATCCACGAAGAACCCTACTTTAGCCAAACTTCCAAAGAAGTCATTAAATCTGGTATGGTCTTGACTGATGAACCGGGTATTTATATTGAAGGTAAATATGGCGTTCGTATTGAAGATGATATCTTAATTACAGATAACGGTTGCGAATTGTTGACTCTAGCGCCGAAGGAATTAATTGTTATTTAAGAAAATTAAGATAAATCATTGACTTTTATATTTTAAAGGTTTATACTGATAGACGAAAACGGTAGGTGAGGCTACCATAGGGATACGGATGACTACCGCAAAGCAGTGGAGACACTACTCGTTGGTCAACAGTCCTGGTCGCGAAGGCCAAGACTAAGCTCATTACATCGCCCTATGGAGTTAAAGCTTGAACGAAAAAACAGATAATTAGTTTTTTAATCCTGCCATTTTATGGTGGGATTTTCTACTGTTTTAAGAAAAAGAAAGGAGAAAAACGATGCAAATTGACGATCATCCAGAACCGCACATACACAGCCAATCGCTGATTTGTGTCGTTCTGCCCTTATAAAGTGATTAGTCTCTGTGTATGAAACACATCATTCATACAGATAGGAGAAACCAATGAAAACTACAAAAGAAAGATTAGCAACAGCTATTCACACACCCTTAAACGAAACTCTATCTTTTTATAAGACAAGTCTAACAGGCTTGACTGAGGAGCAGGTGGAGAAAAATCGTGACCTATATGGCGAAAATACCATCACCAAGGGTCAAGAAGACAGTATCCTCAAAAAGATTTACGAATCCATCATCAATCCATTTACAATCATCCTGCTGGTCATCGCTATGATTTCCATGGTGACCAATGTCTGGCTGGCGAAGCCTGGACAAGAAGATCCGACGACCTCTATCATCATCGTTGTTCTCGTTCTAATCTCTGGTGGTATACGCTTTGTCCAAGAACTGCGTAGTGACAAGGCTGCGACCAATCTATCAAAAATGATTGTGAACACAGCCACAGTTATTCGTGAAGGCCAGAGTTTAGAGGTTGCAATTGAAGATTTGGTCGTTGGAGATATAGTCAAATTAAGTGCTGGGGATATGATACCAGCAGACCTCCTTTTGATTGAATCACGTGATTTCTTTGTTCAACAGTCTGGTTTGACAGGTGAAAGTGACTCGGTTGAAAAACTAGCCTTGTCAAAAATGAGTCAGTCAAATTTTGATAGTCTGCTAGAAGCAGAAGCGCTCGCTTTTATGGGAACCAATGTGATATCAGGAAGCGCCAAGGCTTTGATTCTAGCGGTCGGTGATGACACCATGATGGGAGAAATCGAGCAGACTCTCAATACCTATGACGAACCGACCTCTTTTGAACGGGAGATGAACAGTATCTCTTGGCTCTTAATCCGTTTGATGCTGGTCATGGTTCCCATCGTCTTTCTCTCCAATGGCTTGACGGATGGAGACTGGCTGGAAGCTGGCGTATTTGCACTGAGTGTTGGTGTTGGTTTGACACCTGAGATGCTTCCTATGATCATCACAGCCAGTCTAGCAAAGGGTTCTATTATCATGGCCAAGGAAAAAGTGGTCATCAAAAAACTCAATGCCATACAGGACCTAGGTGCTATTGATATCCTATGCACAGATAAAACCGGAACCCTTACCCAAGACGAAATTGTCCTTGAATATCCTTTGGATATACATGGAGATTTGGATTTGTCTGTGTTGAGACGTGCCTACCTCAATTCCTATTTTCAAACCGGTTTGAAAAACTTGATGGACCGTGCCATTATCAGTAGAACTGAAAAAGAAGCTAAAGAACACGCTATTCTACAAAATTTGGATACTAGCTTCCAAAAAATAGATGAATTACCCTTTGATTTTGAACGCAGACGGATGAGTGTCATCGTCAAGGATGAGAACGAAGTTGTTAGTTTGGTAACCAAGGGTGCTCTAGAGGAAATGCTTGCGATTTCAACCCATGTGGAATATCAAGGTCAGATTAGCCCTCTGACGGATGATATCCGAGCGGAAATCTTAAAAGAAGTAGATCAACTTAATCAACAGGGATTGCGAGTCTTGGGAGTCGCTTATAAAACAGGCTTAAAGGAAGGTTTTGCTTACTCCGTTGAAGATGAAAAAGAGATGATTCTAACAGGATATCTTGCCTTTCTAGATCCACCAAAACCATCAGCAGCACCTGCTATCCAAGCTTTGTTAGAACACGGTGTTCAAACAAAGATCTTGACGGGTGACAATGAAAAGGTAACCCAAGCAGTTTGCGAAAAAGTTGGTTTAGACGTTGATCAAATCTTGTTGGGTTCTGATATTGATGCCATGACGGACGAAGAATTGGCCCAAGCAGTTGAGAAAGTGACTGTCTTTGCCAAACTCTCTCCGGATCAAAAAGCACGAATCATTTTACAAATCAAATCGAATGGACATTGTGTCGGCTATATGGGAGATGGGATCAATGATGCCCCTTCTATGAAAGTGGCTGATGTGGGGATTTCTGTTGATACAGCAGTAGATATTGCCAAAGAAACGGCTGATGTCATTTTGCTAGATAAGGATTTGATGGTGCTTGAAAAAGGGCTGGTTGAAGGGCGTAAGGTCTACGCTAATATGACCAAATATATCAAGATGACGGTCAGCTCTAATTTCGGGAACATTTTCTCTCTTTTAGTGTCTGGTATCTTTTTACCTTTCCTTCCTATGGCTCCGATTCACTTGATTGTGTTAAACCTCGTCTACGACCTTTCTTGCATTGCCTTGCCATTTGATAATGTAGATGAAGACTTTTTGAAGCATCCCCATAAGTGGGAAGCTAAGTCTATTACTCGTTTTATGATTTGGATGGGTCCGATTTCTTCTGCCTTTGATATTTTGACCTTTATCTTGCTCTATTTTGTCATTGTTCCAATGGCGACAGGTCAAGCTTATGCTCACGGAGCAGAGTCTGCAACGGGCTTTATCATCTTGTTCCAGACAGGTTGGTTCATTGAATCCATGTGGTCCCAAACCATGGTTATCCATATGCTTCGTTCAGCAAAACTTCCTTTCTTACAAAGTCGTCCATCATGGTTTGTTCTTGGAACAACCTTGCTAGCAGCTAGTTTTGTGACCTTACTTCCCTACTCTTCAATTGCTAGCCTGCTTCATTTAACCCCTTTGGAACCAATTTATTTCCTCTTTTTGCTTTTGATTATCGTTCTCTATATGATAAGTGTTACAGTTGTAAAACGATTGTATATCAAAAAATTTAAAAGTTGGTTATAAATTGATTTTGTCAAGAAAAAAGTACGAAAATCGCGAAAAAAGTTAATTTTTTTTAAAAATAGGTCGCAAGTCGGATGTTTTTTATGGTATAATAGACTAAACTGATAGTAACATGTAGCGAAAGGGGTAGGTACATGATCAAAATTTATACAGTCTCAAGTTGTACTAGCTGTAAAAAAGCGAAAACCTGGCTCAATGCCCACCAGTTAAGTTATAAAGAACAAAATCTCGGTAAAGAAGGAATTACAAGAGAAGAGTTATTAGATATTCTCACGAAAACAGATAATGGAATTGCCAGTATCGTTTCGTCAAAAAACCGCTACGCTAAGGCACTTGGAGTTGACATCGAGGATTTGAGTGTCAATGAAGTGCTCAACTTAATCATGGAAACACCACGGATCTTAAAGAGTCCGATTCTCGTTGATGAGAAGCGCCTACAAGTCGGCTATAAAGAAGATGATATCCGTGCCTTCTTGCCACGCTCTGTCCGTAATGTAGAAAATGCAGAAGCACGTCTACGTGCAGCTCTATAAAACATCAAGGCTGGGAGTGACTCCTAGCCTTGTTTGCTCTTTTGTTTTAAAATCATGTGAGGAATTATGAAAAAGTTACTAATTGCTAGTTTTGCTCTCCTCTTTTTGCTTGCGGGATGTGGGCAAAAAAAGGAAACCCCTGCTGCTTCTACAACAGCATCTGAACCTCTCCAATCCAACCTTCCCGTTTTGGACAATGCCGAAAAGAATACGGTTGTCACCAAGACCTTGCTGATGCCGAAGTCAGAAAATGGAACGCAGCAGATTCAGACCATTACTTATAAAGGCAATCAGTTTTTGACCTTGACCATCCAGCAAAAACGACCTGTCGGGGATGAACTCAAGACCTTTATCTCTGAAAATGGCCTAGAGGAGACGCAAAAAGCGCTTCTAGAAGCGGAAGAAAAGGATGAGACCATCCAAGAGGCACGCAAACTAGCAGGATTCAAACTGGAAACCAAGCTACTCAGCGAGACAGAAATCCAGACGACAACGACTTATGATTTTCAAGTATTGGATGTCAAAAAGGCATCTCAGCTGGAATATTTAAAAAATATCGGCCTTGAAAATCTCTTAAAAAACGAACCTAGCCAATATATTGCAGATAGAGTGGCAAATGGGGCGACAGAACAATAGAAAATCCAAATTAATAGACTGACTTATTTGTAGAACGTCAGGGAATGTGCTATAATAGTACTATTCTAAGGAAAGAGGGTGTTAGAATGGGATTTACTGAAGAAACTGTACGGTTTAAATTGGATGATTCCAATAAGAAAGAAATTAGCGAAACATTGACAGATGTTTATGCTTCTTTGAATGACAAGGGCTACAATCCGATTAACCAGATCGTCGGTTATGTATTGAGTGGAGACCCTGCCTACGTTCCTCGTTATAACAATGCACGAAATCAAATCCGTAAGTATGAGCGTGATGAAATTGTTGAAGAATTGGTACGCTACTACCTAAAAGGACAAGGAGTCGATCTATAATCTATGAGAATTATGGGATTGGACGTCGGTTCAAAAACAGTAGGGGTGGCTATTAGCGATCCGCTCGGTTTCACCGCTCAGGGACTTGAAATCATCCAGATTAATGAGGACCAGGGCCAGTTTGGTTTTGACCGCATCAAGGAATTGGTTGACAGCTATAAGGTAGAACGCTTTGTAGTAGGTTTGCCAAAGAACATGAACAATACCAGTGGTCCGCGAGTAGAAGCCAGTCAAGCCTATGGTGCCAAGCTAGAAGAACTCTTTGGTTTGCCAGTAGACTATCAGGATGAGCGTTTGACAACGGTCGCTGCGGAGCGTATGTTGATTGAACAAGCAGATATCAGCCGTAACAAACGCAAGAAAGTTATTGATAAGTTGGCTGCTCAGCTGATTTTGCAAAATTATTTAGATAGAAAATTTTAAGACAGAGGAGAAACTATGTCACACGATCACAACCATGACCACGAAGAACGTGAATTGATTACACTAGTAGATGAGCAAGGAAATGAAACCTTGTTTGAAATTCTTTTGACCATCGACGGGAAAGAAGAATTTGGTAAAAACTATGTTCTGCTAGTGCCAGTTAATGCAGAAGAAGATGAAAATGGTGAAGTTGAAATTCAAGCTTACTCATTCATCGAAAATGAAGACGGAACAGAAGGCGAATTGCAACCAATTCCAGAAGACTCAGAAGACGAATGGAACATGATTGAAGAAGTCTTCAACAGCTTTATGGAGGAGTGATACAGTCTGGGAGACTGTATCAGCCCAACTCCCAGAAATTGGAGAGAGTTGGAACGTCCGGGGAACGTTTTTAGCCCAGTTCCTTAAAATAAGAGAGAACTGGTATGTCTGGGAGACTGTATCACCCCAACTCCTAGAAACTAGAAAGAGTTGGAACATCCAGTGGATGTTTTTAGCTCACGTTGAAATTCATAGTAGCTAGTGATTAGCTAACCAGGTAAGAGGTCGGGATTTTAGTCCCGACCTCGTTTTTTATTTGTAATCATACTTTGATGCGGTAGTTGATTGGACTTTTGTTAAGGAGACATGTATGTTTGAAGTAGAAAAATGGCTGCATAGTCGGATTGGTTTAAACTTTAGATCTGGACTTGGACGAATGCAGCGAGCTGTGGATTTGCTGGGGAATCCTGAGAAGACTTATCCTATTATCCACGTAACAGGTACTAACGGTAAAGGGTCAACTATTGCCTTCATGAGGGAGTTGTTTGTTGCTCATGGTAAAAAAGTTGGTACTTTCACCTCTCCTCATATCGTCAGTATCCATGATCGAATCTGTATTAATGGGCAACCGATTGCTGATGCAGATTTTATCCGTTTGGCGGAGCAGGTCAATGAGATGGAAAAGACGCTTTTGCAAACCTATGACCAGTTGTCCTTTTTTGAATTACTGACTCTGATTGCTTTGCTTTACTTTAAAGAGCAGGGAGTGGATCTGGTTCTGCTAGAAGTGGGGATTGGTGGTTTGCTTGATACCACTAATGTCGTAACAGGAGAGATTGCAGTTATTGCTTCGATTGGGCTAGATCATCAGGAGACCTTGGGCGATAGTCTGGAGGAAATAGCCGAGCAGAAAGCTGGTATTTTCAAGGCTGGCAAGAAGGCAGTCATTGCCAAGCTTACTCCAGAAGCGGAGCTTGTCTGTCAAAGTAAAGCGAGAGAGTTAGCTGTCGAACTTTATCAAGCTGGGCGAGACTTCACCTTGAATGCTGGGGATTTTTCAAGTAAGCTAGCAAACTTTTCACAGCTTGAAATCGGTTTAGAAGGTGCTTATCAGCAAGAAAATGCCGCCTTGGCTTTAGAAACTTTTCTTCTGTTTATGGCGTCAAGAGGTGAAAGGGTCGAAGAAGAGTTTGTCAGACGGGCTTTGAAGGAGACACATTGGGCAGGTCGATTGGAACGGATTCGTCCACAAATCTACCTAGATGGGGCTCACAATCTGCCAGCCTTGACTCGTCTAGTCGAGTTTATCCAAGGGAAAATCCAGCAAGGTTACCAGGTTCGCATCCTTTTTGGAGCACTTAAACGCAAGGATTATCAGGGGATGTTAGGCTATCTATCTAAGCAGTTGCCTGAGGTGGAACTTAAGGTAACAGGCTTTGACTACCAAGGCTCTCTGGATGAAAAGGATGTGGCGGGTTACGATTTGATTTCTTCCTATGGCGGTTTTATCAGAGAATTTGAAGAAAAGGCCAAAGATCAGGACTTGCTTTTCGTGACGGGCTCGCTCTACTTTATCTCGGAAGTCCGAGCGAGTTTGCAAGGAAGCGATGGGATTAGTTGACCTTCTAGGCTTAAGTTGTTATACTTGAGGTAGGAGGTATATCTGGAAACGATTCCAGCAAAACATTGGCACAAAAGAAAGGAAATCGCTATGAAAACGAAAACATTCACACTTTCTATTGCTTCCCTAGCAATTCTTAGTCTTTTAGCAGCTTGTGGACCTAAGGCACAAGCCCCTACCCAGCAATCTGCTCAGCAATCATCTTCTCAACAAGAATCATCTTCTAGCGCTGCGACAAGTGCTAGTCAACCACAGGCGTCCTCAAGTCAGGACACTACTGTAGCTCAACCTACGAATATCGATGGTACCTATACTGGAAAAGATGAGAATGACCAAATCACTCTTGTTGTAACAGGTAAAACTGGTACATGGACTGAGGTCGAGCCAGATGGAGATAAGGAAATCAAGCAAGTCAGCTTTGAACCAGAAAATCAACGTGTCATTATCGGTGATGATGTCAAAATTTACACGGTTAATGGTAATCAATTGATTATCGACGATATGGACCGAGAGACATCTGACCGAGTGGTATTAACTAAGCAATAATGATTAAGTAAAAGTTCCAATGAGATGAAATCCATCTTTTTGGAGCTTTTTTCTTGAAAAAGTGGCTGGCTGTTCTTTACTAACTTTTTACTTAAAACGCTTACAAATATTTGTAAAACTTCTTATAAGGTCGTATACTTATAGTAAATAATCAAATAGCGCAAAGGCGCAGGAGGAAAAGCATATGGCTACATTTTACGTTCCGGCAGTTAACCTTATTGGTAAAGGTGTTGTAAATGAAGTAGGTCCGTATATCAAGGAACTGGGGTATAAGAAGGCCCTTTTGGTGACAGATAAGTTCATCGAAGGTAGTGATATTTTACCCAAAGTCCTAAAACCGTTAGATGCTGAAGGGATCGAATATGTAATCTTTAGCGATGTGGAGCCAAATCCGACTTGCAAGAACGTCACAGACGGAGTGGCTGTCCTGAAAGAGCATGGATGTGACTTCATCATCAGTCTTGGGGGAGGATCTCCTCAGGATGCGGCTAGTTGTATCTCTATCATTGCTACAAATGGTGGCAAACCACAGGACTACGAAGGTCTCCACAAGTCTGCTAAAAAAGGCTTGCCAGTGGTTGCGATCAATACAACAGCTGGAACTTCTGCAGAAATCACCATTAACTATGTTATTACTGACGAAGAGCGCAAGGTCAAGATGGTAATGGTTGATAAGAATAGCCTTGCCCTTATCTCTGTCAATGATCCAGAACTCATGCTTTCAAAGCCGAAAGGATTGACAGCAGCGACAGGTATGGATGCTCTTACTCACGCTGTCGAAGCCTTGGTAACACCAGGTGCTTATAATGTGACCAAGAAACTTTCTATCGGAGCGATTGAACTCATCAAGGAGTATCTTCCTCGTGCTGTGGCAAATGGCCAAGATATTGAAGCGCGTGAGGGTATGGTCAATGCCATCTTCCTCGGTGGTATGAGCTTTAACAATGCTGGTTTGGGTTATGTTCATTCTATGGCTCACCAACTCGGTGCGGTATATAACTTGCCACATGGTGTCTGCTGTGCCATGCTTCTCCCAGTTGTAGAACGTGAAAATGCCAAGCGTGTACCAGAAGCATTCCGCAATGTAGCCAAGGCTTTGGGACTCCATGTGGAGGGGAAAACAGACCAAGAATGCGCTGACTATGCTATCGCTGAGATTGAGAAACTTTCTGAAACTGTTGGTATTCCGAAGAAACTCACTGAACTCGGTATCCAAGAAAAAGACTTTGACTTTGACTACCTTTCTAAGAATGCTTTGATTGATGCATGTGCGCCAGGCAATCCATTTATGCCAACTTTAGAAGAAACCATTGCTCTCTACAAAGAACTCTTCTAAAAATCAAGTAGAGTAGACGGGACTTGTTCCTCAAAATATAAATAATATTGGAAAGAACTATCATTTTGGTAGTTCTTTTTTTAAAAATTTGCTATCCTAGACATATGAGAAAAATCAAAATTGATGTGGTTGTAGTTCCCTTGAGTGGGCATCTCTTCCCAACACTGAATTTACTTGCCCCCTTGTTGAAGGATCCCTTGTATGAGATTCGATTATTTACAGGACCGCAACGAAAAACTGTAGCAGAGGAGATGGGATTCCGGGTGATTCCCATTTTAGAAAATTGTGTAGATGAGTTTGAGCGTGTAGCCAACAATGAAGGTCAATTAAACCTGTTTTCTGCTTATCGACAGTTGTCAGCTAGTCTTGATTTGATCAATGTGGTTTCAGATCAATTAGTGCAAGAGTGGCAGGAAAATAGACCGGATATTGTGATTGCGGACTTTATAACCCTCTCTGGAGGACTTGTTGCGGAACAGTTGAACATTCCCTGGATTACCACGATGGCGACACAGTTTGCCATTGAAACGACAGATGGACCGCCTTGTTTCTTTGGAGGAATGGGCAGTCCAAAAACATCTTTCCAATCTGGTCTGCAATGGCTAGGAAGAAAAGGGACTCGTTTAGGGAAACGAATCGTAAGCTTTTTATTGAGAGAACGATTGAAACGTTACGATTTTAGGCTCTACAATCAGAAAGGTCAGGAAACCATCTATTCACCCTATTCCATCTTGGGAATTGGGATGAAAGAGTTGGAGCTGAAAAGCGGTTTTCCAGAGCACTACCTTTGGGTGGGACCTTTTGGCTCTTCGATTGAGAGGGCAGAAAATTATCCACTCGATTTGTCTCCTTATGCAGGTTATAAGAAGGTCCTTGTCTCCTGTGGCACTCAGCTAGCATGGGCTAAAGACAATCTCCTCTATCAGACACAACAATTGGCAGAAGCACATCCAGATTGCCACTTCTTTGTGACTCTGGGGTTTGGCGGACAAGACTTCCAATGTGAAGAGCTCATGGACAATGTTTCTGTGGTATCCTATCTTCCCTATAAGGAGTACATTCCTCAGATGGATTATGTGATTCATCATGGTGGTGCGGGTATTTTTTACCAGTGTATCATCTATGGTAAGCCTGCCTTGATTCTCCCCCATGACTATGATCAGTATGACTATGCAGTTCGTGGATTAGAGGCAGGGATTGCCTTGACTGCTAAACGAGAGGATACGGAAGCGATTGGACGTGCCTTTGATGAGTTGTTGGCTAGAGATGACTGGCCAGACTTGAACAGACTTAGTCGTGCAGCTCAAATCTATCAGCCAACAGAGATTCTGAAGAGCGAAATACATCGGCTCTTAGGGGACAAGGAGAAGTAAAAAATGAAGAAAGTATTGGTGACAGGTGCTACGGGCTTTCTAGGCAAGTATGTTGTTGAAGAGCTTAGTCAGCAGGGCTATCAGGTACGCGCTTTTGGACGCAATCGCAATGTGGGTCAGTCTTTAGAAAACTCCTCTGTGGCATTTTTTCAGGGAGATTTGACCAAGCAAGAGGACTTGGCTCGGGTTTGTCAGGGGATGGACATGGTTGTGCATGCGGGTGCTCTTTCTACCGTTTGGGGGCCTTGGGAGGATTTCTACCAGACAAATGTCTTAGGGACCAAGTATGTTCTGGATGCTTGCCGAGAGGCTGATATTCTGCGTTTGGTTTATGTGTCCTCGCCTAGCATCTATGCTGCGCCTCGAGATCAGTTAGCTATCAAAGAAAGTGCTGCGCCTCAGGAAAATAATCTGAACAACTACATTCGTAGTAAGCTGGCTTCGGAGAAGCTGTTTAAGGACTATCCCGATGTTCCGAGTATTATCTTACGACCTCGTGGGCTTTTTGGGATTGGGGATACCAGTATTTTGCCCCGAGTTCTCAAACTCAGTCAGAAGATTGGCATTCCCTTGATAGGGGATGGTCGTCAGCTCATGGATATGACCTGTGTGGAAAATGTCGCTCTGGCAATTCGCTTGGCACTAGAGGCCCCTCAAGCTAGTGGCGAAGTTTATAATATTACCAATGGGGAACCAAGAGCCTTTAAGGATTTGATAGAAGAAACCTTGAGAGGGTTGGGTTATCCAATAACATACAGAAAAGTGCCAGCTCCTCTTCTTTCAGTTATTGCCAGTAGTTTAGAGTTTCTGTATAAGGTATTAAAACTCAAAGGTGAACCGCCACTGACACGCTATACCTATTATCTGCTCCGTTATAGTCAGACGCTGGACATCAGCAAGGCGGAGCGAGACTTGGGTTATCGCCCTCAGATCAGTATTTCGGAAGGGATTGAACAATATGTCCAAGATTATCGAAAGCATTGATTATTTCCCAGCAGGCTATTGTACCAGCTACACAGGTTTGCTATTTAAGGGAGTTAAGAATCAAAAGATGACCTTTCCAGCAGGTGTTTTTCTTATCAAACACAGGGACAAGGGCTATCTCCTCTATGACACAGGCTATCATTACGATATTAAGACCCGGCTTCGCTATGGTTTCTATCGGCTAGGAACGCCCGTTCAAATGACGGAGAAGGACCAGATTTCACGTTTGCTGGAAGCGAAGGGAATCAAACCAGAAGAAATTAACTATGTTCTTCTATCACACCTACATCCAGATCATCTGGGAGGAGCTAGTTTCTTTCCTCGTGCAACCTTTATCTTGACAAAAGAAGTATATGAAGTCTACCAAAAACCCAAGTTGAAAGACCTGATTTTCAAGGAGTTTTTACCAGCTTCTTTTGAGAAAAATCTAACCATTATCAGAGCTGACCAGCAAGTTTCAACTTTTCCCTATCGTCCGATTTGTGATCTTTTCGGAGATGGCAGTATCCTAGTAGCCTCTGTTGACGGGCATGCTAGGGGGCAAGCCTGTCTATATTTTCCAGACCTTAATCTCCTCATTGCAGCGGACCTCTGTTGGGGAATTGACCTCTTACCTTACACCAAGCAGATGCACCTGATTCCTTCCTTGGTCCAGGATAATAGGGCCGACTATATCAGGGGGACAGAGTTTCTGGAGGAAGTCTTAAAGGCCGGTATTGAGGTAGTTGTTAGTCATGATCCTGTAGAAAGGATAGAGTCAATCTTACATGAAAAAAATAACCTTTCTTAAAACCTTTATCCAAACTCGTTGGCTTCATCATTTCAAATCTCGAGAAGCTGTAGAAAACTATCAGAAAAAGCAATTAGCCAACTATATGGACTTTTTAAAGCGAGAGTCTCCCTACTTTAAAAATGGGATTCCTAGCAACTTTGACCATATGGACAAGGCTTTTATGATGGAACATTTTAATGAGCTCAACACCCAAGGAGTGGATAGAGATGAAGCCTTATCCTTAGCTATTGAAAGTGAGAAGACCCGTGACTTCACTGAACTTAAAGGGGAAGTAGCCGTCGGTCTGTCTTCAGGGACGTCTGGACATCGGGGGCTCTTTATCACAACAGAGAAAGAGCGAAGTATGTGGGCTGCAGCTATCTTGGCAAAGATGTTGCCCAAGGGTCAGCTTTTTGGACACCGCATCGCCTTTTTCCTGAGAGCTGATAATGAACTCTATCAGACCATCAATACGGCGCTCATTCGTCTAGAGTATTTTGATATTTTCAAACATACAGATGAGCATATCGAGCGACTCAACAACTATCAACCAACGATTATTGTGGCGCCAGCCTCGATGTTGATTGAATTGAGCAAGCGTCTCAAGGATGGAGAGTTAGCTATTCACCCACAAAAAATCGTTTCGGTGGCGGAAATCTTGGAAGATAGTGATAGGGGACGGATCGCAGAAGCCTTTTCACTATCCATCATTGACCAAGTTTATCAGGCGACAGAAGGTTTCCTAGCCTGCACTTGCTCAGCTGGAAATCTACATCTCAACGAAGACATTATCTTTGTGGAAAAGCAGTATCTAGATGACCGCCGTTTTTATCCAGTGATTACGGACTTTAAGCGAAGTAGTCAGCCTGTTTATCGCTACCAGCTCAATGATATCTTGGTTGAAAATCCGGAGCCTTGTCCCTGTGGCTCCTACTATACACGGATTGACAAGGTCGAAGGACGCTCTGATGATATCTTCTACTTTGAAGGGCAGAATGGGGGACAGGTAACCATCTATCCAGACTTTATCAGGCGTTGCATCCTCTTTGTGGAGAATGTAGGAGATTACCAAGTTAAGCAACATTCCGAGAAATTAGTGGAAGTTTGTTTAAGCCGACGAGATGAGGACGTAGAGACAGCAATTTTAGCACAGTTCCAACTCTTGGCCCAGCAAAAAGAGTTCATAGTTCCTCAAATCCAATTTTCAGATTATCACTGGGATACTAGCCGTAAACTCAAACGAATCCAACGTTTATGAAAGGATAAAAGACAATGACAGAAGTAAAAAGACATGTAGAAATCGCAGGTTATGGTGTTTGCCTTCCCAAGCATACCGTCCAATTCAAAGACCAGACCCGTTATCGTGTAGTTGAAAATGAAGAAACGCAACTCGACTTGGCAGAGGTAGCGATTCAGCGTGCGCTTGAACATGCAAATTTAGATATTAAAGATATCGATTGCCTTGTATCAGCTAGTGCAGTTGGAGTTCAGCCTATTCCTTGTACTGCTGCCTTGATTCATGAGCGCGTGGCAAAAGGACTCTCTATTCCAGCTATGGATATCAATACGACCTGTACCAGCTTTATTTCTGCTCTATCGACTATGTCCCACTTGATCGAGGCGGGCGAATACAATCGTGTCTTGATTGTGTCTAGTGAGGTTGGTAGTTTAGGGCTCAATCCCAAGCAGAAAGAAAGTTTTGAACTCTTTAGTGATGGGGCAGCAGCCTTTATTTTCCAAAAAAGTCATCAGGAAAAAGGGGTCATTGCTAGTCTCCAACGTACTTGGTCAGAAGGGGCTCACGATACGGAGATTCGTGGAGGTCTGACTTCTTTTCAACCAAAAGAGTACTCTGAAGCGACGAAGACCAACTATATGTTTGACATGAAGGGGAAGAAAATCCTCCTCTTGTCTGCTCGTAAAATCCCAGTCATGTTTGAAGAGTTTCAAGAAAAAACACAGCTAGCCTTGGCAGACGTGGACTATATCATTCCTCACCAAGCAAGTCGTGCTCTTCCTTTGGTCATGGAAAAACTAGGTGTGGCTGAGGATCAGTACCTCAATCTCGTCACTGACTATGGAAATATGGTGTCAGTCTCTGTACCGTTTGGCTTGGCTTATTCTTTGGAGCATGGACTTATCAAGGAGGGAGATGTCGTCTACCTTATGGGGACTGCAGCTGGTATGACGGTCAATATGTTGGCTTTGAAATTGTAATAATCATCTAAACACGGAACGACTGGAACTTGAGCAAAGGTAAAAGGTTGCCATCTACCCCTGAACTGAGGTATACTAGTAGAAACATTAATTTATCAAGCAGTTAAGGAGAATGTTAGAAAAGGAAGGGGATGTATGACAGCTAGAAAAATGCAGCTACTCATGTCAAAATATGGTTTTAGTATTACCATCATGTTGGCAGAGTTGTTTATCGTCTTTGGTTTATTTCTCTATCTTGGGCAAATGGCTCCAATTGTCTGGATTATCCTAGTCATTTTAGTGAGCTTAGCGACTATTGTATCGATTGTTAATCGATCTATGAATCCTGAGAGTAAGGTAACATGGCTATTAGTAGCCTTTGTGCCAGTGTTTGGTCCCTTACTCTATATCATGTTTGGAGAGCGTCGTTTATCTAAAAAAGAAATGAAGCAGCTAAAGCAGCTCCAATCAATGGTTGATCGAGAGGACAATAGCAGAGCTCTCCGTTTGGAGTTAAAAGAGCAAGACAAGTCGGCTTATGGCGTTATCAAATCTCTCCTCAGCATGGACACGAATGCCGATGTCTATGATCGAACGGATACACGATTTTTTGCATCTGGTGAAAGCATGTGGCATCAGATGCTAGAGGATCTCAGGAAAGCGGAGAAATTTATCTTTCTTGAGTACTATATCATCGAAGAAGGCTTGATGTGGAACAGTATTTTAGAGATTTTGGAAGAAAAGGCTGCTCAAGGAGTAGAAGTTAAGCTCCTCTACGACGATATTGGATGTATGGCAACCTTGCCTGGGGATTATACCATCCAGCTTCGTAGCCGAGGGATTGAAGCCTATAAATTTAACAAGGTGATTCCACGCTTGACTGTTGCTTATAACAACCGTGATCACCGTAAAATCATGGTTATCGATGGGCAGATTGCCTATACAGGTGGTGTCAATCTAGCAGACGAGTATATCAACCATATCGAACGCTTTGGTTATTGGAAGGATAGCGGTATTCGTCTGGATGGACCGGCAGTTAAAGCTTTTACCAGACTCTTTTTATCTGCCTGGTATATCAACCGTGGAGAGATTAGTGATTTTGACCAATACCATCTCGAAAATCAGCCCAAAGATGGGATGGGGCTCTGTATTCCCTATAGTAGTGGGCCAAAACCCATCTACAGAGCTCAAGTTGGAAAAACGGTTTACCAAAATCTTATCAATCAAGCTACAGATTACGTCTATATCACGACTCCCTATCTGATTGCTGACTACGATCTAACTGAAAGTATCAAAAATGCAGCTCTGAGAGGGGTAGATGTGCGAATTGTGACACCGTGTATCCCAGATAAGAAGGTTATTCAGTTAGTTACTCGAGGAGCCTATCCAGACTTGTTATCTGCGGGGGTTCGTATTTATGAGTACAGTCCGGGATTCCTTCATAGCAAGCAAATGCTTGTCGATGGAGAGGCAGCTACTGTGGGGACCATCAATTTTGACTATCGTAGCTTGCTCCACCACTATGAAAATGCCGTCTTACTTTATAGAACGCAGTCCATCATCGATATTGAAAGGGACTTCGAAGAGATTTTTAAAGTTTCTCAAGAAATTTATCCTCACACTATCAAAACAAGCTGGTATCAAAGCCTAATCAAGGAAATTGTCCAGTTGTTTGCACCTATGCTCTAACTATCCATCAAGATCTAGCCCAAGGCTGGATCTTATTTTTGTCTTCTTACGAATAGATAAGTAAAGGAGAAAACCATGCTTAATCTAGAAGATGATGATTTTATCAGAGAGTATAGAAACAGTCGATTCCACCGTTTTCGTGAAATCGAACGCTTTGCGCTATTGGATAAGAAATTCAGCAAATATCAATCCCAAGCTGACATTCCTGTAAGATTTTGATATACTAAAACAGATAAACTTAGAGGAGAAATTGAATGAACGTATACGGGAAAATAGATGAGAAACAAGAAGAATCTCATTACCAAGACTGGTCAGTGCCAGAAAAACGAGAAGGAGCTCCCATTCCCTTTTTTAGTATTTTGCTTTGGAGTTTAGTGGCCACAGCCATTTCGGTTGCCCTGCCTTTTATTTTTGGTTTAATCAGTCCGCAACAAACCCAGGATCTTTATACCGGTTGGGCCTTGCATCAAAATGGTCAAATGTATACAGATTATTTTGGGACGGAGGGATTGCTCTATTATGTGCTAACCTACCTTTTTCAAGGCAGTATTCTGATTGCTTTGGTTGAGTGGTTGGCTTTGTTTGGAGCAGGTGTTTTTCTTTTTAAGGCTGCGGATACTCTTGTCGGCCAAGAAAATGAAGCGAAGCGAGTTGTCTTTATTCTATACTTGCTTGTAGCGGGCCTCGCTTTTGGTGGCGGTTATGCTCTCTTGCTAGCCCTGCCTTTCCTATTTTATTCATTGAGTATCGTTACAAATTATCTAGCTTTTCCAAAGGATGATAAAGGATTTGTACGAGTGGGGATGAGCCTTGCTCTCGCTTTCTTCCTTGCGCCAATCCCAACCGTCTTGTTTGCGGCTGTACTGGCCTTGGGCATCATCGGCTATAATCTAGCTAAAGGTCACTTTGTTCATGGCTTATATCAGTTCTTTGCGTCAGCCCTAGGATTTTCACTCTTATTCTATCCTTTAGGCTACTATACAGTGTGGACAGGTAGTTTTGGAGATGCCATTAGCCAGACCTTGTATCCGGTAAATACTCTTAGCCTCTTTTCAAATTCGCATTTGCTTGAAAATGCAGCCTTCTACGGTTTGCTTGCTATTGGATTAGGTTCCCTTGTCTTGCTCTTTACAGGCTTGTTCCAGTCAAAACCAGCCAAGCAATATGCCCTCTCAATTGCTGCTAGCTTGGGATTGTTGGTTTCTTTGGGAATCTTGATTCTCTCCAAAGAACCTATCAACGGTACTCGTCTTGTGGTGCTAATTCCTTTCTTGGTCTTGCTCCTTCTGACAGGAATCAAGGAAGATGTTTCGGATGGAGGCGGTCGTCGTAGAAGAAGACGTGAGAAACAAACTTCTTTCCTTAAAGGAAATTTCTATCTACCACTGATTGCCCTTGCCTACCTTATTGTTCTTCCTATCGTGAGTCGCTACCTTTCGCACCCAGCGACTTATCAGGAGAGAGACCGTCTTGCTAGCGTGGTTAAACAACAAACGAGTTCTGAGGATCGTGTCTATGCTTGGGATGATCGTCCTGATTTCTACCGTACCAGTGAGCGCTTGGCGCCAACTTCTCTATCAACTCCAACACTCTATACTGCAAGCGATGAAAATAAAACTAAACTGATGAATGATCTGAAAGAGAATCAACCGAAGATGATTGTGGTCAATCAAAAAGTTGCCTTGTGGTCAGATGTAGAGAGCTGGCTCAGTGAAAACTATGAGCTTGTTCAGACAGATACTAGCGAGTTCAAACTTTATAAATCCAAATAACAAAAAATCAATATCTTGTGGAATTTTAAAATTTTTAGGATTTTTAACACAAGATATTGATTTTTATTTTTAGAGTGGTATAATACTTCATAGAACAACATTTTAGAAAAGAGCATGGATATGATTGTATTAGAAGAAAAGCTTGCAACCGTTCCCACCTTGTTCGTTGAAAAACGAGATGGTAGACGTGTGGTGTTTGATGTAGACAAGATTGACAAGGCTCTCCACAAGGCGGCGGAAAAGGTTATGGACGTTACGCCTCTAGTAGAAAAACGCCTAAATGGTCTAGTTGAAAGAATCGTGACTGAAATTCACAGTCGCTTCCCTCAAGGTGTCAAGATTTACGAAATTCAAAATGTCGTAGAACATGAACTCCTTGAAGCCAAAGAGTATGCGCTGGCTGAGGAGTATATCACTTATCGGACACAAAGGGATTTTGAGCGCTCAAAAGCGACAGATATAAACTTTAGTATCCATAAACTGCTCAATAAAGATCAAGCAGTTGTCAATGAAAATGCCAATAAAGACAGTGATGTCTTTAATACTCAGCGTGATTTGACAGCAGGGATTGTTGGGAAATCAATCGGGCTGCAAATGCTTCCTAAGCACGTAGCTAATGCTCACCAAAAAGGGGATATCCACTATCATGACTTGGACTACAGCCCCTACACTCCGATGACCAACTGCTGTTTGATTGATTTTAAAGGCATGTTGGAAAATGGTTTTAAGATTGGAAATGCAGAGGTAGAGAGTCCCAAGTCTATCCAGACTGCGACAGCTCAAATTTCACAAATCATCGCCAACGTTGCTTCTAGCCAGTACGGGGGCTGCTCAGCTGACCGTATTGATGAAGTCTTGGCGCCTTATGCAGAGAAGAATTACCAAAAGCACCTCAAGGATGCGGAAGAGTGGGTCTTGCCCGAGAAACGTGAAGATTACGCTTGGAAGAAAACCCAAAAGGACATCTACGATGCCATGCAATCTCTTGAGTATGAAATCAACACTCTCTTCACTTCAAATGGACAAACACCTTTTACTTCGCTCGGTTTTGGTCTAGGAACTAGTCGTTTTGAACGGGAAATTCAAAAAGCTATCTTGACCATTCGTATCAAGGGGCTTGGTTCAGAACACCGCACAGCCATCTTCCCTAAACTCATCTTTACGCTTAAAAGAGGACTTAACTTAGAGGAAGGTTCACCTAACTACGACATCAAACAGTTGGCCCTCGAGTGTGCAACCAAGCGGATGTACCCAGATGTTTTGTCCTATGATAAGATTATCGAACTGACTGGTTCTTTCAAGGTTCCTATGGGTTGTCGCTCCTTCCTCCAAGGATGGAAAGATGAGAATGGTGTCGAGGTCAATTCAGGTCGGATGAATCTAGGTGTTGTGACGGTCAATTTGCCTCGTATCGCCCTCGAGTCTGAAGGGGATCTGAATAAGTTTTGGGAAATCTTCAACGAACGTATGAACATCGCAGAAGATGCTCTGGTTTACCGTGTTGAACGGACCAAGGAAGCAACACCAGCGAATGCCCCTATCCTCTATCAGTACGGAGCCTTCGGTCGCCGTCTCGGAAAAGAAGAAAGTGTTGATCAGCTCTTTAAGAATCGCCGTGCGACAGTTTCGCTGGGCTACATCGGTTTGTATGAAGTGGCGACGGTCTTCTTTGGTAATAGCTGGGAAAGCAATCCTGAAGCCAAGGAATTCACGCTTGACATCATTCGTGATATGAAACGACGTGTGGAAGAGTGGTCAGATCAATATGATTACCATTTCTCTATCTACTCAACACCATCCGA
>NZ_AJRE01000032.1:0-60774 GCF_000296955.1 Streptococcus sp. GMD4S | reverse complement strand
CGTGAAAAGGCGGTGTCTTAACCCCTTGACCAACGGACCTGAGCTTTTCAACTCTTTCTATTATACCTACTTTTTTACCTTTGTCAAGAACTTTTTTTCCTCTTTATCAAAATTCTGAAAAGATAAGGGAAAGAGCCAGTTAAACTGACTCCTTCTATTTATCTTGCCAATTAGTCGCGCGTTCCTCTCCCCACCAGTAAGGGATCAATTCAGCAACCTTAATTGTTTTTCTTGTTTCGTAGTCCATCATGAACTCTGCTTCTTTATTTTCAGCATTCAATTCTAAGAGAAATTCTCTGCAAGCGCCACAGGGCATGCCTGATCCTTCGCCGTAGGGAGGTTTATCTCGAAAGGCGAGGATTTTCTTAACTTTAGTTTGTCCTGAAAATTGATACATATTGAAGAGAGCTGCTCGTTCTGCACAGAGATGAAAAACGCCACAAGTGCCCTCCATACAAAATCCTGTGAAGATCTGACCATCTTCTGCTTCTACCGCAGCAACAACATGGTTAGCATAAACAAAGTCAGAAACTTCATGGGGATTGAATAAGGTTCGTGCTTCTTCATACATTTTTTCCCATGTATCCATCGGAAGTCCTTTTTATTTAGAAATCTCTTTGAGCATATTATCAATATGCTGGATAGATTTCTCACGACCTAATAGGTAAATCGTATCTGGAAGTTCTGGTCCATGCATTTCACCTGATACTGCAATACGAATCGGCATGAAGAGGTTTTTCCCTTTAATACCTGTTTCTTTTTGAACTGCTTTGATTTGTGGGAAGATGTTTTCTGTTACAAATTCTTCATCTGTCATTGCTTCTAGCTTCGCTTTGAAGGCTTCTAGAACAACAGGAACGGTTTCTCCTGCCATGACCTCGCGCTCAGCGTCTGTCAACTCTGGGAAATCTGAGAAGAAAAGATCTGTCAGTGGAACAATCTCGTCTACTGATTTCATCTGTGGCTTGTAGAGTTCTACCATTTTCTCTGATTTGTCAGTCAAACGCCCTGCTTCTTCTAGGAAAGGTTTTGCCATTTCAAAGATAGTAGCAAGTTCTGCTCTCTTGATGTAGTCATTGCTCATCCAGTCCAGTTTCTTCTGATCAAAGGCAGCTGGAGACTTGCTGAGGCGGTTTTCGTCAAAGAGTTTAATCAATTCCTCACGAGAGAAAATTTCATCTTCGCCACCTGGATTCCAACCAAGAAGGGCGATAAAGTTAAAGACAGCTTCTGGAAGATAGCCTTTCTTACGATAGTCCTCAATAAATTGAAGGGTGTTGGTGTCACGTTTAGACAATTTTTTCCCTGTTTCAGAGTTGATAATCAAAGTCATGTGACCGAACTCTGGAACTTCCCAACCAAGAGCCTCATAAACCATAAGCTGTTTGGGTGTGTTGGCAATGTGGTCATCTCCACGGATAACATGAGAGATTTGCATATCGTGATCATCAATAACAACGGCAAAGTTGTAAGTCGGGTATCCGTCTTTCTTTTGAATCACCCAGTCACCACCGATATTGCCACCTTCAAACTCGATATCACCTTTGACCATATCATGCCACTTGTAGATACCAGACTCATTGACAGCCAAACGAACAGTTGGGATGATACCAACTGCTTCACGTTCTGCGATGTAAGCTGCTTTTTCTTCTTCGCTCATGCCAAGATATTCATTGATGTAACGTGGTGTTTCGCCAGCTGCTTCTTGGCGTTCGCGTTCAGCTGCCAACTCTTCTTCTGTAACGTATGATTTGTAGGCTTTTCCTTCAGCTAGCAATTGGTCGATGTATTTTTGATAGAGTTCCAAACGCTCTGATTGACGGTAGTTTTCATGAGTTTCTGGGCTCTCATCCCAGTCAATCCCCAACCATCGAAGATTTTCAAGCTGTGAGCGTTCTCCATCCTCAACATGGCGTTTACGGTCAGTATCTTCGATACGAATGATAAAAGTTCCACCATGATGACGTGCGTAAAGGTAGTTAAACAATGCTGTACGGGCATTTCCGATGTGTAGTAGTCCTGTTGGACTTGGTGCGTAGCGTACGCGGATATCTTTTGACATAGTTTCTCCTATAAAGTCTCTAGGCGTCTGCCTTTTTGCTTTCTATATTATATCACAAGTCTCGCCTGAGTCCAATGTCTACGAATAAAGAGAGTAAAAAGAGTGGGCAAGCCACTCTTTTCTTCTATTATAGACGTGCGTTAAGCTCTTTGCTCAATTCTTCAAATCCTGGTTTTCCAAGAAGGGCAAACATGTTACGTTTGTAGGCTTCAACACCTGGTTGGTCAAATGGGTTGATGGCATTCAAGTAACCTGAAAGGGCAATTGCCAATTCGAAGAAGTAGATAGTGTAACCAAGAGTGAAGGCATCTTGCTCAGGAAGAGTTACGTACATGTTTGGCACATCACCGTCAGTGTGGGCAAGAAGAACACCGTCAGTTGCTTTTTTGTTTACAAAGTCAACGTCTTTTCCTTGAAGGTAACCAAGTCCATCAAGGTCTTCTTCCAAAGTAGGAATGATCACGTTCTTACGTGGTTTGTCAACACGGACAACTGTTTCAAACATGATACGAGTTCCCTCTTGGATAAATTGACCCAATGAGTGCAAGTCAGTTGAGAAGTTAGCTGAAGTTGGGTAGATCCCTTTTTGGTCTTTCCCTTCTGACTCACCAGCCAATTGTTTCCACCATTCTGAAAAGTACTGAAGTGATGGCTCATAGTTTACCAAGATTTCAGTAGCGTAGCCTTTACGGTAAAGGATGTTACGAACTGCTGCGTATTGGTAAGCTTCATTTTCAGCAATCTTGTCTGAAGTGTAGTCTTTACGAGCTGCGTTTGCACCTTCCATAAGAGCTTTGATGTCTGCACCTGATGCTGCGATTGGAAGCAAACCAACTGCTGTCAATACTGAGAAACGTCCACCGATGTCATCTGGAACCACAAATGTTTCCCAACCGTTGGCATCTGCTTCAACCTTAACAGCACCTTTTTGGCGGTCAGTTGTAGCGTAGATACGTTTGTTAGCTTCTTCTTGACCGTATTTCTTAACCAAGAGTTCTTTGAAGACACGGAAAGCAATCGCTGGTTCTGTTGTTGTACCTGATTTAGAAATCACATTTACTGAGAAGTCTTTGTCAGCTACGTACTCTACCAAGTCAGCAAGGTAAGTAGATGAGATTGAGTTTCCAGCGTAAAGGATTTGTGGAGCTTTGCGTTCTTCTTTTGTTTGCAAGTTAGCAAAGTGGTGGTTCAAGAAGTCGATGGCGGCTTTGGCACCAAGGTAAGATCCACCGATACCGATTACAACCAAGACATCGCTGTCTGCTTTGATTTGTTCAGCAGCTTTCAAGATGCGGTCAAATTCTTCGCGGTCGTAGTTTTCAGGAAGGTCCAACCAACCTAAAAAGTCGCTACCAGCACCAGTTCCTTTGCGGATCAATTCGTCTGCTGCAGTTACCTGTGCTTGCATGTATTCCACTTCATGTGGGGCAACAAATTTGTCTAAAACTTTTGAATAATCAAATTTAATATGTGACATGATAATCCTCCAAAATTTCTTCTTTTCTATCATAACGCTTACCTTCGATTTTTTCAAGCTTTTTTATTGAATTTGCCCAATTTTTATCAGAATTCAAACGTTTGCGTAAATTTGCTAAAATATAAAAAATCTGAAAGGGCGAATAAAAACGGCTAGAGATTCTAACCGTTACAATTCATTTAATAAATACTCAAATAGTTCTAAATTGCCGTCTTCTTCATTGACCAGAAATTCTGGATGCCACTGCAAGCCGATGATACGATGCTCGTCGATAGACTCAATCGCTTCGATGGTCTGGTCTCTTGGATCAATAGCAGTTACACGGAAATTAGGTGCCAGATCTTTGATACTTTGACGATGGACTGAGTTAACCTGACTTTCTTTGCCAAACAACTTAGCCACCACACTCCCTTCTACTGTCTCAATAGTATGAGAGGTCCCAAAAGGCAAGCCTTGCCAGTGACCTTCAATTTCTTGGTAGAGAGTGCCACCAAAAGCAACATTGACCAGCTGAACTCCGCGACAGATTGCCATAATTGGTTTATTCTGACGGAGCGCTTCTTTCAAGAGAGCTAGTTCAAACTCATCGCGTACAAGGTTGTAATCATCGCTCTCAATGGTCTTTTTCTCTCCATAAAACTGAGGATGGACGTTTTGCCCACCTGTCAAGATGAGTTTGTCAATCATTTCTACATAATCGCGAACAATGGACTCATCCCCTACAGGAATTACTAAAGGAAGACCTCCGACTTGACGAATGCTCTCTGCAAATTTACAGGATACAGATGAGTGGATGTTTTTCCCTTCTGCATCTACAGGACATAGATTTGCAGCAACTCCTACAACCGTTCTAGCCATGATGTGTCTCCTTTCGATTTTCTTGCGACAGTCTTATCTTATCACTCCAACCCTTTCCTGTCTAATATGTTTTTTAAAAGACCGTGATAAGTATTTTTTATGGATAAGAAAAAGCTGCCCAAAAGGACAACTTTTTTCTTATTCAAATACAAATTGATTGTGATAGAGTTCTGAGTAGAAACCGCCGAGTTTGAGCAACTCGTGATGATTCCCACGTTCAATGACCTCTCCATCTTTGAGGACAATAATCTGATCGGCATTGAGGATGGTCTTGAGACGATGGGCAATGACAAAACTGGTTCGTCCTGCTACAACTGCCTCCATGGCATGTTGAATCTTGCTTTCTGTTACGGTATCGACATTGGAAGTCGCTTCATCTAAGATTAGGACTTGAGGATCTGTCATCAAGGTCCGAGCGATGGAAATCAATTGTTTCTGCCCAGTCGAGAAGATATTCTGCTCATCATCAATAAGGGTATCATACTTATCAGGCAGGCTTTCAATGTAGTCATGAATATGAGTTGCCTTGGCAGCTGCTTCGACCATTTCCTGACTGGCATCTGGTACACCGAAGCGGATATTGTCTCGGATTGTCCCACTAAACAAGACCGAATCCTGCAAGACAATCCCGACCTTGCTCCGCAGGCTATCCAAGTCATAGTCACGGATGTCTTTTCCATCAAAGGAAATGCTACCTGCATCCACATCGTAGAAACGATTGATGAGGTTCATGATGGTTGTTTTTCCCGAACCAGTCGGACCGACAACTGCTATCATCTGCCCCTTAGGAGCTGAAATGCTGACATCTTTTAAAATCGGCTTGTCTGGCACATAAGAGAAATCAATGTGACTGATTTCAACGCCTTCTCGCAATTCCGTAAAGGCAGGCGCATTTTGCGGACGAATCTCTTCTTCTGCATCGAACATTTCTTGGATACGATCCGCCCCAGTAAAGGCCAACTGGAGGCTCCCCCAACTCGCAGCCACCTGGATAATCGGCTGGTAGTACTGCTGAGAAAATTGGGTAAACATGACGATCAAACCTAGGGCTGTCGTTGTTTCGATACTTGGATCGTTCAGCAAGACCGCAGAACCTGCAAAAATAACGATGGCCGTATTGACCAAGCTCATCCCATTCATAACAGGAAAGAGGATGCCTGAGAACATTCTCCCTTTAAAGGTTGCCTTGCGCACGCGCTCATTTTGCTCCACAAAGCCTGCTACGATGTCGTCTTGAATTCCTTGTACGATAACAGCTTTCTGTCCAGAAATACTCTCATCCATGTAGGCGTTGAGTTTCCCAACCTCTTTTTGCTGGAGATTGGTGTACTTGCGGGCCATCTTCACGATGAAAACCAACATGAGAAAGGCCACTGGGGTGCTGGCTACTGTTATCAGGGCTAGCGTCACATTTCTTGAAAACATGACAAAAATCAAACCGATGTAAAGAGCAATATTGCTCATGACCTGAACTAGGCTTTCATTGAAGGCTTGAAGGATGTTATCCAAGTCACTCGTGAAGCGAGAAAGGATGTCGCCATCCTGATGGCGGTCAAAGAAAGAAACCGTCAAACGAGAGAGTTTGCCAAAGAGGCCCTTACGCATCTCATTTGTTGACTCAGCAATCACACGGGTCATCAAGGTCATGTAAATCAAACTGGATACCACTAGGGCGAGAACAACCAGAGCTAGATTCAGCATCAGAGCTGACAAACTCTGCCAGGCTAGTTCGGAAGTTCCATTTTGATAAGCCAGAACTAGGTTAGCGAGCTCCGTCACTGCTTGACCTGAAAAAACTGGAAAGAGGGCTTGGGCAATCGTCGCAACTGCAACCATCAGAACCACAATGACAAAGGAGAACTTGTAAACTTTAAAATAATTCCAGAAAAATCGAACGGTTTTCATTTTATTCCTCCTTTCCCTTTTGTGTTTCGTAGATTTCGCGGTAGACGGCATTGTTAGCTACCAAGTCTGCATGCCGTCCTTCTCCAATCAAGCGTCCTTGGTCCAAGACCAAAATCTTGTCTGCATGGACGACTGAACTAATCTTTTGAGCGATGATAATGGTTGTCGTCCCTTTCAGGTCTTTATTCAAAGCTTCCTGTACGAGTCTCTCTGACTTAGCATCCAAGGCTGAAGTCGAATCGTCAAAAATCAGGATACGGGGATTGCTGACAATCCCACGGGCAATGGACATCCGTTGTTTTTGTCCACCAGAAAAATTGGTGCCTCGCTCTTCGACCTGACTCTCAAATTTGTTTTCCATGCGTCCGATAAATTCGCTGGCTTGGGCAATTCGTGCTGCACGTTCCATTTCTGACACGCTGGCATTGCCTTTCCCTTGACGAAGATTATCTGCAATGGTCCCACTAAAGAGAATAGCACGTTGCAAGACAATGGAAACTGTTTTACGTAAGGTTCCCTCGCTGACGTCTCGAATATCCTTGCCACCAATCTTAATAGATCCCTCCTGTGGATCAAACAGTCGTGGAATTAACTGAGCTAGAGTGGACTTCCCTGCTCCAGTCGCTCCAACCACACCGACCATCTGACCAGGCGCAACATCAAAGGTTACATTCTTCAGCATAGGTTCGTCATCATTGGGATAGGTGAAGGTCACATTTTCAAAAGAGAGACTTCCTTCTAACTCTTCATCTGGGAGATCTTTAAAGGTCATCGCTGGCTCGGTATCTAGAATCTCACGGATACGACGCAAAGAAATCATGGCACGGCTGACAGAATTTCCTAAAAATCCAACCATGATAATAGTAAAGATAATCTGGCTGAGATAGTTGATAAAGGAAGCAATCGAGCCCACTACAGACGGATCTGACTGAGCCATGCCTGCTACCAACCAGATAGAGAGAAAGACCGCTCCATAGCCGACTAGCATCATAACGGGTTCTATAACTGAGAAGGCATAACCGATATAAAGATTTTGGCCGAGAAGTTCATCAGAAACCTCGGTAAATTTGTCAAATTGTGCTTTTTCTTGTACAAAGGATTTGACTACGCGCACACCACGTAGATTTTCCTTAGCGATAGCATTGATCCGTTCAAGAAGGGTTTGAAATTTGGCAAATCGTGGCCCCATCATCCCCATCATGATGGCAGTTAGTGCAAAGATTAGGAGCACCATGAGGACAATCACCCACCAAAGCGACGGAAGAGTGTGAACCGCCAAGATAAAGGAACCGATAAAGAGAAGAGGGAGACGGAAAAGAATTTGAAAAGCCATCATCACCACGTTCTGAATTTGGTTGATATCATTGGTCATACGGACGACAAGGTTACCCGCATTGAATTGCTCGATATTGGCATAAGAAAAAGTCTGGATCTTGCGAAAAGCGTCTTCACGAAGGTCCGAAGACACTCCTTGAGCAATGTAGGCTGCAAGCGTTACATTGACCCCACCTGCAACCAGACCGACTAGGGCTACTCCTATCAACCAAGCGCCAATACTATAAATAGCCTCATTTTGTCCGGCCAACAAAGCCTCTAACACCTCTTGCAAATAGCGCGGTTGCAAGAGCGAACTCGCAACCATCAAGCCTGTCATCATTAAGGATGCCAAGGCTTGCCATTTATAGGTTTTTATTTTTTTAATGAGCATATTTCCTCCTAATAAAATAGATAAAGGGAGCGACATCCTGCGTCAGCTCCTTCTCATTCGTTCATATTGATGCTATTCTAGCAAAAAAGAGACATCTTGTCAAAGAAGTCTCCTTATTATAAATTAGTGCGCTTTCATCTACAGGTGATGCATGAAAAGGCTTTTTATGGTAAAATGAAAGGAAGAACTCTTACAAGGAGGAAAAGATGAAGAAACAAACCATCGCTGTCTTGGGTCCTGGTTCTTGGGGAACTGCCCTTTCGCAGGTCCTAAACGACAATGGACACGAGGTTCGAATTTGGGGAAATATTTCTGACCAAATTGATGAAATCAATAACCAACATACAAACAAACGCTACTTCAAAGATATCCTACTCGACGAAAAAATCAAAGCCTATCATGACTTGGAAGAAACACTCAAGGATGTGGATGCTGTTTTATTTGTAGTCCCAACAAAAGTAACGAGACTGGTTGCCCAACAAGTAGCAAAGGTGCTCAATCACAAGGTTGTCATCATGCATGCCTCCAAAGGATTGGAACCAGATAGCCACAAACGTCTATCAACTATTCTTGAAGAGGAAATTCCAGCTGACCTTCGTAGTGAAGTCGTTGTTGTTTCAGGACCTAGCCATGCTGAGGAAACGATTGTACGCGATATTACTTTGATTACCGCAGCCTCCAAAGATCTTGAAACTGCCCAGTACGTCCAAAATCTCTTTAGCAATCACTACTTCCGTCTCTATACTAATACGGATGTTATCGGAGTTGAAACCGCTGGTGCTCTCAAAAACATCATCGCAGTTGGCGCTGGAGCACTACATGGTCTAGGATTTGGCGACAATGCCAAGGCGGCTATCATTGCCCGTGGCTTGGCTGAAATCACCCGTCTAGGGGTCGCTCTTGGAGCCAATCCTCTGACTTATAGCGGGCTTTCTGGAGTTGGGGATTTGATCGTAACGGGGACATCTGTCCACTCTCGTAACTGGAGGGCCGGTGATGCTCTCGGTCGTGGAGAATCCCTCGCAGACATCGAAGCAAACATGGGCATGGTCATCGAAGGCATTTCAACAACTCGAGCAGCTTACGAGCTGGCTCAGGAATTGGGTGTCTACATGCCAATCACACAGGCTATTTACCGAGTCATCTACGAAGGTGTCAACATCAAAGAAGCAATCACTGACATCATGAGCAATGAATTTAAAGCAGAAAACGAATGGTCGTAGACCCTTATAGAAAGGAACATCATGAAACAAAAAGTCAGAAAAGCAGTCATCCCTGCAGCTGGATTGGGAACTCGCTTCCTCCCAGCAACTAAGGCCTTGGCCAAGGAAATGTTGCCAATCGTAGACAAGCCAACTATCCAGTTTATCGTTGAAGAAGCCCTCAAATCTGGAATCGAAGACATCTTGGTTGTTACTGGTAAGTCAAAACGTTCCATCGAGGACCACTTCGATTCAAACTTCGAATTGGAATATAACCTTAAAGAAAAAGGGAAAACCGATCTTTTGAAGCTGGTTGATGAGACAACCGGCATGCGCCTGCATTTTATCCGCCAAACACATCCACGTGGTCTCGGCGATGCTGTTTTGCAAGCCAAAGCTTTCGTTGGAAATGAACCTTTTGTCGTTATGCTTGGTGATGATTTGATGGATATCACGGACGAAAAGGCTGTTCCACTTACCAAACAACTCATGGATGACTACGAGCGTACCCACGCGTCTACTATCGCTGTTATGCCAGTCCCTCACGACGAAGTCTCTGCTTACGGGGTTATTGCTCCACAAGGCGAAGGAAAAGACGGCCTTTATAGCGTTGAAACCTTCGTTGAAAAACCTGCACCAGAGGATGCTCCTAGCGACCTTGCTATCATCGGACGCTACCTCCTCACTCCTGAAATTTTCCAAATCCTCGAAAACCAAGCTCCAGGTGCAGGAAATGAAATTCAGCTGACAGATGCAATCGATACCCTCAATAAAACACAACGTGTATTTGCTCGTGAGTTCAAAGGGGCTCGTTACGATGTCGGAGATAAGTTTGGCTTTATGAAAACCTCCATCGACTACGCTCTCAAACACCCCCAAGTTAAAGATGACTTGAAAGACTACCTCATCCAACTCGGAAAAGAGTTAGCTGAGGGAGAATAGAAGAAAAACAAAGCTCTTAAATAAGGGCTTTGTTTTTTGTTGACGATTGCAACAAAAAAGCCATCTTTGCAGATGACTTATTAGCAACCGAATCGGTGCTCGCATTTAACTATCCCCCCTACACATAGGTCATTCCCTTATAGCAAAGGAAAATGGCTAGTGCGATAAAAAGTACAGTTGCTCCGATTCGCTGGCTGGTACTGTACATCCTTCTCTCCCATTTGACTGGAAAGATGACTGCTAGAAAGGCACCGCCTACTGCACCTCCGATATGGCCTGCTAGGCTGATTCCTGGAATCAGAACACTTCCAATGATATTTATCACGAAAAGTGTCAGATAGGATTGCCCCAACTGCTGAATATAGGGGTTGCGAGTTGCGTAACGCAGGACGATAATCGCAGCAAATAACCCGTAGAGAGAAGTGGATGCTCCAGCTGCGACAACTTTCGGTGTAAATGCAAACACAAAGAGATTGCCCATCATTCCTGATAAGAGATAGAGAAGGAAGAACTGCTTGGAGCCGAAAATCTCCTCAACCTGTCGTCCAAGAAAGTAGAGCGAAATCATATTGACAATGAAATGCTCCCATCCAATATGCACAAATATAGCCGAAAAAAGGCGCCAAATCTGCTCAGGGAACAGGCGAATGATCGGTCCATACATGGCTCCAAACTGAAGCAAGGTATCTGCTCGTTCAAAATTTAAACCTGTAAGAACCAACATCAAGAGAAAGACCAATGCGGTTACTAGGAGGAAGAAACTAGTCACAGGATAACGTTTATCAAAGATTTCCTTCATAGATTAGCACCTCCTGGACGGGAATATCATGGTCTTCCAAGTTAAACTCCTGAATTTGACAAGGATAAACCGTACTCAAAGTATGACCAGTAAAATGTTCTAGATAGCGGTCGTAGTATCCTCCACCATATCCGATTCGATAGCCTTCTGTCGTAAAAGCTAGCCCTGGAACATGAATCAAATCAATCTGAGACAGTTCCACCACTTCCAAGTCTCCTTGCGGTTCCAGTAAACCAAAGGAAGTTTTTACCAACTGCTGCGGATGATAGACCACAAACTCCATGCGCCCCTTGGGATAGGTTTTGGGTATCAAAACCTTCTTGCCGTCCTTCAGCGCCTGCTCAATCAGTTCTTGCGTTTGAAATTCATGAGGGAAAGAGAGATAGGTTGCGATGTTCTTAGCTTCTTGGTAAAAGGGATGATGTAAGAAACGCTCGGTTAAAGCTCGATCCATAGCCCGTTTTTGCTCCTGAGATAAAGCCTTCATTTCTTGCAAAATTTTCTTGCGTAGTTCTGCTTTCATAGACAATTCCTCTACTCTGCTGCCTTCTTTTTTAAGAAACTAGAGACTGCATCTACCCCAATGGCTATGGCTTCTTCCTTAGGACTCATCTGAGGGTGATGAAGAGCGTAGGGACTATCGATACCTAGCCAGAACATAACGCCATCTACCTTCGAAAGGAGATAACCAAAGTCCTCGCCTGTCATAGCAGGCTCGATATCAATCAACTCGATTCCATCTTTCTCTTCAAAAAAGTCCATCAGTTCACGCGCCAAGGCTGGATTGTTCTCAACAGGTAGGTAGCCTCCTTGCTTGAGTTCTACTTCGACTTCCATATCAAAGGCTGCTGCAACCCCTTCTGCGACTGTCTTGACTCTTTTTTGTACCAAGAGGCTCATTTCCTGAGTCAAGGCGCGAATGGTTCCATGCAAAAAGGCTGTGTCTGTAATGACATTATTGGTTGTTCCAGCTTGGAAAAGGCCAAAGGTCACCACCGCTCCCTCGATGGGATTGACATTGCGGCTGACAACTGACTGTACTTGGGTTACAAAGTAACTAGCAGCCACCAAGGCGTCATTGGCTTCATGCGGAAAGGCTGCATGTCCCCCTTTTCCTTTGAAACGAATCTTCACCTCACAAGTCCCTGCAAAGAGCGTATGGGTATTGGTCGCAATCTGTCCAACCTTTAGATCCGGACGAACATGGAGTCCATAAAACTGGTCTGGTAGCCAGTCTCCAAAAGCACCGTCCTCATACATGAGCATGCCACCAGCTTCATTTTCTTCAGCAGGCTGAAATAGAAAGAGCAAATTATTCTTGGGTTGTTCCTCCAGGGCGCGTTCGAGACAGCCTAAGGCAATAGTCATATGAAAATCATGGCCACAAGCATGCATGCGACCTTGGTGCTGAGAGGCGAAAGGCAGTCCTGTTTGTTCGACGATAGGCAGGCCATCAATATCTGTTCGCCAGCCAATAGTCTTCTTTGGCTGGCTTCCCTGCAAATAGACCAAAACCCCTGTTCGCCAAATACGAATTTGAACAAAATCCTTGCCCGTAGTCAATTTCTCAATCACATCCAGCAAATAAGCCTGAGTCTTGAACTCTTCCAAGCCAATCTCTGGAATCTGGTGTAAATCTCGTCTAGTCTGAATCAAATCTAACATCTATCGATCCTCCTTTTGATAGAAGAAAGAGGCTGGAAGAAGTATCCGCCTCTTTTTATTTTTACAAGGTACGAAGCGCATCCTCTAGCGCTGTTTTTTGTTGGGTTTGGGCATCAATTTCTTTGATGATACGAGCTGGAACACCTGCCACTACCACGTTTTCTGGAACATCTTGGGTAACAATAGCTCCTGCTGCAACAACTGAACCACTGCCGATTTGGACCCCTTCGATCACCACTGCATTGGCACCGATAAGAACATTATCTCCGACACGGACTGGTTCAGCGCTAGCTGGCTCAATCACACCCGCCAAAACTGCACCTGCACCAACGTGACTGTTTTTCCCAACGATAGCACGACCTCCAAGGATGGCACCCATGTCAATCATGGTTCCAGCACCGATTTCAGCACCGATATTGACAACAGCTCCCATCATGATAACAGCATTGTCACCAATTTCAACCTGGTCACGGATAATAGCACCTGGCTCGATACGAGCATTGATCGCACGTTTGTCTAGCAAAGGAACTGCAGAATTACGAGCATCTTGCTCGACAACATAATCTTGATTTTCTACCAAACCTTCAAGAAGCGGAGCAACATCCTTCCAGTCTCCGAATAAAACATTTCCTAGTTTGACAACAGAGCTAGGTACAGCAGTTGCAAGTTCTCCTTCAAAGGTTACTTTGACACTGGTTTTCTTTTCAGCATTGGCGATAAATTGGATAATTTCTTGAGCGTTCATTTTTGTAGCAGTCATAGGTGCCTCCTGGTTCGTTATAATGATACCTATTCTACCAAAAAAGGCTTCAAATTTGAAGCCTCAACTATCAAATAATCATCTTTACTGGGCTTGTTTTGCTTCCTCTACAGATAAAAAAATCATCGGAACGATAATCAACACCATAGCTAAGGCCAAAAAACCATCCATGACCATTCCCAGAAAAAGAACACTTAATAAAGCTGAAGAGAGCGGTTCGCTAGCACTCACCACTGATACAACCAGCGGGGAAACGAGTGACACAGCCTTCATAGATAGGAAGAAGGCAAAAGCTGTACCAAACACGGCAATCGTCAGACAAATCAGCACACTTACCAGATCCACTTGAAAACTTATCCGATAAATAGGGTAGAGGAAATTACTAAAGAGACCTGCCAGAATCATCCCCCAACCAACAGTCGGAACAAATCCGTAGCGCCGTGCAAAGCGTTGGGGAAGGATAACATTAAACATGACCCCTACTGCACTGAGCAAACCTGTCACTAGAGCCAAAGGTGTCATGGATAACTGGGACAAATCCCCTTTTGTAGCCATCAAAAAAACACCTAGCATGGCAATCAAAACATAGAACACAGCTGTAATAGAAGCCTTCTTCTGGTAAATGATTCGATTGTAAAACAGGATAAAAACAGGGCTGATAAATTGCAAAATGGTCGCCGTCGTCGCATTGGAATACTCAACGCAGAGATAGAAGAAAAACTGCACAGAAAAAATACCTAGAATAGCATAGGCTAAAAAAGGTAGATAATTTTTCTTATCACGCCAGATGTCCAACAAGCGGCTACGCAACTGAAAGGCAGATAGACCTAAAACCAAACTCCCCGCCACTAGTAAACGCATAGAAGTAATCCATCCAGAAGACACTGGATAATGAGTGAAAAAATACTCTCCTAAAATCCCACAAATCCCCCAGATTAGGCCTGAGAGTAGCGAATATACTGTTCCCTTAACAATCTTTTTCTGATAATGATTCATATTATTATTGTAACACGAAACCAACAAAGAAAAAAGTAGCAACAAGGAGAAATTACTAACCTTGCTACTACTCTTTCCTAACGATTAAATAGACGTGAACGTCCTGAAGAACCACTTTGAGTATTGCCACTCGAACTTGAACTTCCAGAGCTACTGCTTGAACTTGAGCTTGGAGGAGTCACTGCTGGAATGCTTCCTAGAATATTCTTCCATGCGTTCAGATAATCTGCATCGCTTCCTCCAATAGCAAAGCGATAGGTGGTCACTGGCGCGCCTTCTTTAGTCGCCCAGTAGCTCGTTACTGTTGATCCAGAAACTTCTATTTCTTTTCCATTGATGGAAACCTTGCCTGGTTTTTGTCCTGTAGATCGGAGAACTTGCGACTTGGTCACACTTGGATCCAGATTAAAGCGTTCATTCCCCCATATTCCAGGTTCAGCTTGCTGAATGGCATTGACCAAGTGGGCCATATAGTTGGCATTGCGGTAGTGACCTGCTCCTTTGGCTAGTGGTCGGTTGTCGTCGTGACCTAACCAGCCACCCAAAGTCAAGCGAGGTGTAGAAAGCATGAGCCACATATTTTCATCTTCATTGGTCGTACCAGTTTTTCCGATCCAGTCAGCACGAGCGAGGGATGGATTGATAGTCGTCAAGTCCGTCTGGAAACTCGAGGTAATCCGAGACGAGATAACATCCCGAAGGAGACTTTGCATAATGGTTGCTGTCGCTTTTGAATAAACTTGGACAGGCTCATCCTTGTGCTCGTATACCAATCGGCCATCCGTTGACTCGATCTTCGCGATCATATGTTTCTTATGGTAAACTCCATTGTTGGCCAGAGTTTGATACCCGTTGGTATGCTGGGCAACTGTAACGTCAATCCCCCCACCCATCGGTAAACTTTCAATACCATATTCTGGGATTTCGTAACCCATTTTTTCCATATAGCCTTTGACATCAACACCCTTCTCTCGAAGCGTACGATACGTCCAGTAGGCTGGGATATTCCATGAGTAGTTAAGGGCTTCTCCCAATGTCATCATGCCCGTACCAGGACTATTGACATACATGATGGGATTCCCATTTGAGAAGTTGGTAGGATAGTTTGACAAGATACTTGCACTTCCCATCAAACCTTGGTCAATAGCGATACCATAGGCCAATATAGGTTTTGTGGTTGAAGCTGGAGAACGCTTGGTATCAATAGCGTGATTGTTCTGATTTTCTTGATAATTACGACCACCAACAAATCCAAGGATAGCTCCCGTTTGGTTGTCCATGAGGACATTCCCCACCTCAGGCTGGCCTGTCGAATCATCTAGCAAATAGCCGTAGGTCGCAACCGCATTTTGCATCGCAGCATGAACATTTTTATTGATAGTTGTCGTAATCTTATATCCACCATTTTCAATTTCCTTAGCGGCTAGATCACGATAGGATTTCTGAATGGACTCATTCTTTAATTCTTGCGCAGAAACATTATCTCGTTGGACGAGGTAGTCGTACATGCGATCAGTAGCTTCTGCCAAGGTTGCATAGTAGAGATAGTCACGCGAAGTACCGCTAACACTACCTGATGGTAGGAAATCTTTCTTAAAGTCATAATCTTTGTACTTATCGTAGTCTTCCTGACTTAGAGCCCCTGTCCGGTACATATTGTAGAGGACATCCTTGGCACGCTTAATTCCCAAAGCCATGTCCTCATCACTCTTCATACTACCATCAGATTCATAAGGAGAATAACTGATTGGACTCTGTGGCAACCCTGCGATAAAGGCAGCTTGAGGGATCGTTAAATCCGAAGCATTGACCCCAAAGATTCCTTCTGCAGCCTGCTGGGCACCTGCAATATTTTGACCTTTATGATTGCGACCAAAAGGAGCTATGTTAAGGTAGGTTGTCAAAATCTCATCCTTACCCATAGCCCGTTCTAAAGCTAGAGCATCAATAATCTCTTTAGCCTTACGAGCTAGAGTTGGAGCATCCCCCACCACTTGCTGCTTGATGACCTGCTGGGTCAAGGTCGAACCACCACTAGACGAGCCTAGACCGACAAAGGTTCCCAAGGTCGCACGAATAACGGCCTTAGGCACAACTCCCTTGTGCTCATTGAAATGCTCGTCCTCTGTCGCAACAATGGCTTTCTTAAGGTTGTCTGAGATAGCATCTGAAGCGACTGAAGTGCGCAATAAATCGCCCTCGATCGAGGCAATGGTACTGCCGTCAGAATAAGTGATTTCTGAGATGGAGGCAATATCCTTCACTTGCTTGACCAACTCTTCTGCTTGAGGGACCTGGGCCTTGTCAAATAGAGCGACTCCATAACCCATAGCTACACCAGCGCCAAACAGTCCACCGATAAAGCCTAGGATAAAGAGAGTGTTAAAAACTATTTTAAACCCACTCAAAACTTTAGCAAAAATAGACCCAGCCTTTCTAACTTTGTCAGAAGAGGCCCCCTTTTTACCGGTTTTCTTATTAGCCAGTTTTTCTGCTAGTCTTTTCTTCCATTTTACAATTCGTTGCATTAGCTGCTGGAAAAAATGCAGCATTTTTGTTTTTAATTCATTAATTCTTTCTTTCATGAATGTCCTCGCTTTCTCTATTATACCATAAAAGGGAAACTTTCAATAAAATAGCCACTTTCTTCCCTATTCCACTAGGCTATTAATCAAGTTTGTGATACAATAGGTAGAAACAATATTTTATAAAGGAGAAAAGACACATGCACATTTTTGATGAGCTAAAAGAGCGTGGTTTGATTTTTCAAACGACTGATGAAGAAGCTTTGCGTAAAGCCCTAGAAGAAGGTCAAGTCTCTTATTATACTGGCTACGATCCAACTGCTGACAGCCTTCACCTAGGTCACCTTGTCGCAATCTTGACAAGTCGTCGTTTGCAACTAGCAGGTCACAAACCTTATGCGCTCGTTGGCGGTGCTACAGGTCTCATCGGAGATCCGTCCTTCAAAGATGCTGAGCGTAGTCTCCAAACAAAAGACACAGTAGAGGGCTGGGTCAAGTCTATCCAAGGACAACTTTCTCGTTTTCTTGACTTTGAAAATGGGGAAAATAAAGCTGTCATGGTCAACAACTACGACTGGTTTGGCAGCATCAGCTTCATTGACTTCCTCCGTGACGTCGGAAAATACTTCACTGTCAACTACATGATGAGTAAGGAGTCTGTGAAGAAACGGATCGAGACAGGGATTTCTTACACTGAGTTTGCTTACCAAATCATGCAAGGTTACGACTTCTTTGTCCTTAACCAAGAGCACAACGTAACCCTACAAATCGGTGGTTCTGACCAGTGGGGAAATATGACAGCTGGTACCGAATTGCTTCGTCGTAAGGCTGACAAGACTGGTCACGTGATCACTGTTCCACTCATCACAGACGCAACTGGTAAGAAATTTGGTAAATCAGAAGGAAACGCAGTTTGGCTTAACCCTGAAAAGACTTCTCCATACGAAATGTACCAATTCTGGATGAATGTCATGGATGCCGACGCTGTTCGTTTCTTAAAAATCTTTACCTTCTTGTCACTGGACGAGATTGAAGACATCCGCAAAGAGTTTGAAGCGGCTCCACACGAACGCTTGGCACAAAAAGTCCTCGCTCGTGAAGTCGTGACTCTTGTTCACGGAGAAGAAGCTTACAAAGAAGCCCTTAACATCACTGAGCAACTCTTTGCCGGAAACATCAAAAACCTTTCTGTCAAAGAACTCAAACAAGGACTTCGTGGAGTGCCAAACTACCAAGTAAAAGCAGACGAAAACCACAATATCGTGGAACTCCTCGTGTCATCTGGTGTGGTGAATTCAAAACGCCAAGCCCGTGAAGACGTCCAAAACGGAGCTATCTACGTCAACGGCGACCGTATCCAAGACCTTGACTATGTCTTGAGTGACGCAGATAAGTTAGAAAACGAACTCACTGTTATCCGCCGCGGGAAGAAGAAATACTTTGTGTTGACTTACTAAATTGTTAAACATTTACCTATAAACAAAGGAGTTACCCTCGAGAAAGGTAACTCCTTTTTGCTGTGAATAGTCCCCACCTATCCCTTAATAGACAGGCTACGCAGGACTATGCGTAAGGTTGTTAGATTATGTAGGATAGAGAGGTTTGAAGGACTGAGCCAATTAAACAAGCCAAAGCCAATCAAACTACTATTTACGACAACGGTATCTTGAATATTCTTCTTGATGAGTGTTTGCAAAGATGATGATAGCCAATCCAACTCTTGGAAGAAATCCAAACGATTATCTAACAATAAGATATCGCTCATCTGCTTAGAAATATCTGCACTCTCATTCATCACCACACCGATATCTGATAGGGTTAGAGCCGCTGAGTCATTCAATCCATCTCCAACCATCAAAATCGTGTGACCTGCTTTCTGCAGTTCCTCTACTAACTCAAATTTCCCATCAGGTTTCAAGTCTGTATAGACCTGATCAAAGGGCAAATCTTTGACTAATTCCTCTGTCCTAACCAAGGTGTCCCCTGTTGCCAGAATCAATTTTTTCCCTTGTGCCTTAAGTTTCTCCAAGGCTGCTTTTGCTTCTTTTCTCAAAGGAGTATGAATGCAGAACATTCCAATCAATTCATTCTGATAAGCCAAGAATAAGAGATTGTAGTGACTCTTGTACTCTTCAATTAAAGCATTTTGTTCTGAACTGATATGAATCTGCTCATCCTGCATCAAGACATAATTCCCAATAAGAACTGGTTGGCCATCTATATGAGATTTGATCCCCTTGCTTGCAATATATTGGAGTTTCCCATGCATTTCCTCATGTTCAATTCCCTCTATCTCAGCTTGCTTGACGATGGCATTAGCAATAGGATGATAAATGTGTTCCTCAAGACAGGCACTGATTCTGAGAATATCTTCCTCACTATAGTCCCCAAAAGGTAACACCTTTTCAACTATAGGATAACTAGTTGTGATTGTTCCCGTCTTATCAAACAAGAAAGTATCAACTTCCAGATATTTCTCCAGAACATCCCCATCCTTAATCACCATTTCACGGTTCAACCCCTCCTTGATAGCTGTCAAATAAGCTACAGGAGTAGAGATTTTCAAAGCGCAGGAGAAATCGACTAATAGGAAAGAAATAGCCTTAGAAAAAGAACCTGTTAATAGGTAAGTTAGCCCAGCCCCCAAGAAATTATATTTGACGACCTTATCCGCCATCTTGATGAAATAGCGTTGTTTCGTTTTCTTGTTTTCTTCAGATTTCTTCATTAACTCAATCAGTTGTAAAATCCGGCTGTTCATCTGATTATCGGTTACACGAATGCGTAACTCTCCAGTTTCTAATACTGTATTTGCACAAACCAAATCAGACTCTCTTTTTTCAACTGGAAAACTCTCTCCCGTCAAGGAACTTTCGTTGACCATACCTAAACCTGAAACTACTTGTCCATCAAACAGAATTTCATTTCCTTGAGATAGGACCAAGACATCTCCTATTTGAACATCGGAACTCTTGATACTAACAACCGTATCGCCCTGTACTAAGAATACGTCGCTCTCTTTTGCAAGAAGGCTTTGTTCTAAATCTGTTGCAGTTTTTTTCAAAGACCACTGATCTAAATGATTCCCCAAATCAAGCATAAACATGATATTGCTAGCTGTCTTGGATTGGTTCATAAACAAGGACAATAAAATCGCCGAACAGTCCAAGACTTCCATCGTTAGTTCCTTACGCGCTAGTGTTTGATAGGCTTCTCTAATATAACCCAAAGCCTGATAACAAGTCCATATATAGCGAATAGGATACGGCACAAAACTACGAAAAAGTACACGCTTAATCGCTGCACCTGAAACAATAGAATAAGCACTCTCTTCTCTACGAATGGGAAGAGTCATCAACTCAGAAACTTTCCCTTTATCAATTCTTTTTAAAAAGGCTTCTGCATTATCTAATACAGAAAAGCCTTCTTTTATGCGTAGAGTAAAGTGCTGTTGATCCATGTAAAACTGGATAGACTCAATCCCCTTTTCATCTCTCGCCAAGGAACGAAGATAGTCTTGAATATCCAAGGTGAGTGAAAAAGAAGATGATAGTCGGATATGTTGGTATCCTCTATGTAGCACTTTAAAAGACATATTATTCTCCTATAAGGCTATCTAATTGCTCTTCTTTTTTCTCTTGCTCGTACAAATATTTGGCATCTTGCAAGACATCGTCTCCATGTTGTTTCACAACAGAAACAGATGCATCTAGCCCGTCTTTCAACTTGTAAGCCTTAGCCAAAGCTTTAGAATAACCTTTTTTAGCTTCCTTACTTGCCAAGATTTTCAAACCAAGGGTACCAAATGCGACACCACCCAAAAAGAGTGATGATTTTTTCGCAACTTTTGCAACGGTTAATACTTCTTTTAACATACTTATTTCCTCCTTATCATTATTATATAGAAATTTAGATATAAAAGCAATTTTATTCTATAAATTGGAGAATTAGTTTTATTTCTACTGAATCTCCCATCTACTTATTTCTAAAGTTGCTTTCATTTGCCTCTTTTGATACACTTAAACTATGAATACAAACCTCAAACCCAAACTTCAGCGTTTTGCTTCTGCGACTGCCTTTTCCTGCCCTATCTGCCAAGAAAATCTGGCCTTGGTAGAGTCTAGCCTCAAGTGTAGCAACCGCCATTCTTTTGATCTGGCAAAATTCGGCTATGTCAACTTGGCTCCGCAAATCAAGCAATCTGCCAACTACGACAAGGAAAACTTCCAAAACCGCCAGCAAATTCTTGAAGCTGGTTTTTATCAGGCTATTTTAGAAGGTATCTCGGACTTACTAACAACTAATCCATCCGCAAAAACAGTCTTGGATATCGGTTGTGGCGAAGGTTTCTACTCTCGTAAACTCCAAGAAAGTCACTCTGACAAAACCTTTTACGCCTTTGATATTTCAAAAGATTCCGTTCAAATCGCTGCCAAGAGCGAACCAAACTGGGCGGTCAACTGGTTTGTCGGCGACCTGGCTCGTCTTCCTATAAAAGACGCCAGCATGGATATCCTGCTTGATATCTTCTCGCCTGCCAACTATGGGGAATTCCGTCGCGTTTTATCCAAAGACGGTATTTTGATCAAGGTCATCCCAACTGAAAATCACCTCAAAGAAATCCGTCAAATGGTGCAGGACCAGCTGACAAAGAAGGATTATTCCAACCAAGATATCAAAGAACATTTCCAGGAACATTTCAGCATCCAATCTAGTCAGATTGCTTCCTTAACAAAACCTATCTCGGCTGAGCAACGCCAAGCCCTGCTTGCCATGACGCCCTTACTCTTTCACGTTGACCATACCAAGATTGACTGGAGCCAACTGACAGAGATTACCATTGAAGCAGAGATTCTAGTTGGGAAAGTACGGTAAACAAATCTTTCAGATAAGACAAAAACCCGCACCTCTTCTTGAGGTGTGGGTTTAAATCGCGATTTTTCAACTGTCTATCCGAAAAGTGGAAAAAATTTTAACCTCTCCATTTATTTTCGATTCGAAATGACAAATTTATCAATGAATAATAAGTGAAATGAGGCAAGTGTAATCCCCAAATAGCACCCATGATAAGAGATTTCTTGATGGGTAAGTGGAAAAAGAGTACGATTCCCCATCGAGAGTGATGACAAAACCACAAATAGTATCCAAAATAAATCAGTCCATTTATATTTTGAAAAATATTTTTTCCACATAAAAACACCTTCTTTCTTCACCACAATGCTATTATAATACAAATTATAAGCGGATACAAGAAATACGAGGCCATCAACTACGAAGAATCATGAGACTGAAATACAGTAAAAAGCAGTATTTCTAAAACTTCAACGTATCTATGATTTATCTCTTTTTAGACCTGATTGGCTAAAATCCACATCATTCAAAAAAGCGAATTTCAATTGAAATTCGCTTTTTTTACAAAGTGATTAGTATAAATTTTGTATCTTAGTTCAAGTGCCAGATATCTTCGTTGTACTGAGCGATTGTACGGTCAGATGAGAAGAATCCTGCTTTGGCAATGTTAACGATGACTTTATCCAACCATGCGTCACGGTCTTCGTAGTCAGCAAGCATTTGCTCTTTGACTTTGATGTAGTCTTCCAAGTCAAGGAGAGTCATGAACCAGTCTTTGTTGATCAATTCGTTGTAAAGACGTTCCAAGCGTTCTTTCTTACCTACTGCAAGAACAGCGTCGCTCACGATGAAGTCAACCAATGGTTTGATGGCTTCACGAGCATAGAATTCGCTTGATTTGTATGCTGCTTTTGCGTAAAGGTCGATAACAGTTTCTGAATCTTCACCGAAGATGTAGATGTTTTCGTCGCCAACCAATTCAGCGATTTCCACGTTAGCTCCGTCCATAGTACCAAGAGTCAAAGCTCCGTTCAACATGAATTTCATGTTACCAGTACCTGAAGCTTCTTTAGAAGCAAGTGAGATTTGTTCTGAGATGTCACATGCTGGGATAAGGAAGCTTGCTGCAGTAACGTTGTAGTTTTCAACCATTACAACTTGCAAGTGTGGAGCTACTGCTGGATCGTTAGCAATCACTTCTGACAAGCAAAGGATCAAGTGAATGATGTCTTGAGCGATTGTGTAGGCAGGAGCTGCTTTACCACCAAAGAAGACTGTAATTGGACGAGCAGGGATGTTACCAGCCTTGATATCAAGGTATTTGTGGATGACATACAAAGCGTTCATTTGTTGGCGTTTGTACTCGTGAAGACGTTTGATTTGGATATCAAAGATAGAGTTTGTATTGATTTCCACACCTTGGTGCTCTTTCAAGTGACGAGCCAATTTACGTTTGTTGTGAGCTTTGATGCTTTCCAATTTTTCTTTGACAGCAGCCTTGTCTTCGTATGACAAGAGTTTTTCAAGTTCATCTGCTTCATGGTGCCAACCATGTCCAAGAATCTCATCCAAGTAGTGAGACAAGCTTGGGTTAGCATGCATGAGCCAACGACGGAATGTGATACCGTTTGTTTTGTTGTTGAATTTTTCTGGGTAGATGTCGTAGAAAGCTTTCAACTCTGAGTTCTTCAAGATTTCAGTGTGAAGAGCTGCAACCCCGTTTACGCTGTATCCGTAGTGGATATCCATGTGAGCCATGTGAACACGTTCGCTCTCATCGATGATTTGAACAGCTGGGTCTTTGTATTCTGCCTTCACACGACGGTCCAATTCTTCGATGATTGGTACCAAGTGAGGAACCACTTCTTCCAAGAATTCAAGAGGCCATTTTTCAAGGGCTTCAGCAAGGATTGTGTGGTTAGTGTAGGCAGTCATGCTACGTACGATTGAGATTGCTTCATCAAGCTCGATACCTCGCGCAGTCAAGAGACGGATCAATTCAGGAATCACCATTGATGGGTGAGTATCGTTGATTTGTACAACAGCGTAGTCTGCAAGGTCATGCAAGTTGCTTCCTTTTTCGATTGCTTCGTCGATGATCAATTGCGCACCGTTTGAAACCATGAAGTATTGTTGGAAGATACGGAGCAATTCACCTTGCTTGTCGCTATCGTCTGGGTAAAGGAAGAGAGTCAAGTTGCGAGCGATATCTGTCTTGTCAAAGTTGATACCATCTTCGATGATAGAAGAATCAACTGAATCCAAGTCAAACAAACGCAAGCGGTTTTTAGTAGCTGTCTTGTAACCAGGTACATCAATATCATAAAGGGTAGATGTCAATGTGAAGTGTGCAAATGGCACTTGGTAGCTACGGCTTGAGCGTACCAACCAGTTTTGCTCTGTCAACCAAGCGTTAGGAATTGTTTCTTGTTGGTTGTTTTTAAGAACTTGTTGGAAAAGACCGAAGTGGTAGTTCAATCCAACACCGTCACCATTCAAACCAAGTGTAGCGATTGAGTCGATAAAGCAGGCTGCCAAACGTCCCAAACCACCGTTACCAAGTGATGGTTCCAATTCTACTTCTTCGATTTCGATCAACTCTTTACCTGCAGCAGCAAGTTCTTTTTTCACATCGTCGTAAAGACCAAGGTTAATCAAGTTGTTTGACAAGAGTTTACCGATCAAGAACTCAGCTGAGATGTAGTAAACTTTTTTCTTACCAGTGTTGACTGGTTTTTGGCTGCTAGCAAGCTTGCTGTAGTTAAGAAGAGCAAGGTAAAGCTCTTCATTGCTACATTCTGCAATGGTTTTATTGTAACGCTTTTGTACAAATTCGTTTAATGGTAACATGTTTATGTGTCTCCTGATATTGTCTTATTTCTTTAATTCTACCAAATTTTCATTGATTCGGCGATAAATTGTAGTCAAGTCAAGCAAAGTTTCTTCAACCGCTGGTGTGAGTTGGTCTGCTGTCATACGCCATGACCAGTTTCCGCCAAGAGTAGACGGGAAGTTCATACGAGCTGACTCATCTAGTTCTAGCAAGTCTTGCATGGTTGCAATAGCCATGAAGCTAACGGATGAAAATACTGTACGAAGCATAGCGTGTGGCACTGTTTCGTATTCTTTACGGTTAGTGTAGCGAGCCATGTACTCACGTGTCGCATCATCGATTTCATTACGGTACCAACCAAGGACCGTATTGTTGTCGTGTGTTCCTGTGTACATAACAGAGTTGGCAGGTGCCAAGTGCGGGCTATCGATACTTTCATCTTCTGGGTTGAAGGCGAATTGAAGAATCTTCATTCCTGGGAAGCCAGTGCGTTCACGCAACTCGATCACTCCATCTGTCATGAAACCAAGGTCTTCTGCGATGATGTTTAGCTCACCAAGCTCTTCCTTAACGGCTGCGAAGAGTTTGTACCCTGGACCTTTCACCCATTTACCAGGTGCTGCTGTATCGGAACCAGCAGGAATTTCCCAGTAAGATTCGAAACCGCGGAAGTGGTCGATACGAACGATATCGTAGATTTTGAAGCTTTCACGCAAACGTTCAATCCACCATTTGTAACCGTCTTTGTCCATTGCTTCCCAGTCATAGATTGGGTTGCCCCAAAGCTGACCAGTTGCAGAAAACTCATCTGGTGGGCATCCTGCAATGCAAGTTGCTTTACCATTGGCATCTGTCTTGAAGAGGTGTGGATTTGCCCACATGTCGCTTGAATCTTCCGCTACGTAGATAGGCATGTCCCCAACGATTTCGATGTGGTTATCGTTAGCGTAAGCTTTCAATTTCAACCATTGTTGGAAGAAGAAGTATTGAGTCACACGGTGGTAAACCAACTTGTCTGCCAATTTCTCACGGTAGCTTTCAAGCGCTGAAGCTTTACGGGCACGAGCATCTGCATCTGGCCATTCTGTCCAAGCAAGATTGTCAAAATGCTCTTTGATCGCCATATACTCAGCAAAGAGTTCAAGCCATGATTGGTTGTCTTTAGCAAACTTCTCAAAATCTTTGACATCTCCCACTTCCAAGAAGCGTTTAACTGCTTTTTCTAAAAGCGGACGACGTGCGTAGTAAATCTTCGCATAATCAACTTCAGATGCATCGCTACCAAAGTCAACACCTTTAAGATCACTGGCTTCGAGCAAGCCTTGCTCTACCAAGATATCAAGGTCGATAAAATGCGTATTTCCAGCAAAGGCCGAGAATGATTGGTATGGAGAATCTCCATAGCTTGTTGTCCCGAGAGGGAGGATTTGCCAGTAACGTTGCTTCGTACGAACCAAGAAATCAACGAAATCATAGGCAGTTTGGCCAAATGATCCAATCCCGTATGCTCCTGGCAGAGAAGAGATGTGCATCAACACACCACTTTGACGTTTTTTCATAATAGCACCTCATGTGTTTGTTATAAAACGTTGCGCAATTAAGGCGCAAACGTTTGCGTTAATTTAAGTATAACGCATTTCAAAAACAAATGCAAGCGTTTTTAAAAAATTTTTTTGAATTATTTTAATCAAACAAAACTTGTTGCCACTGATATTTTATGAAATAAGCGAAAAAATTTTAAAGATTTTCTGATTTAAGATAATTCATTCCCAATATCTGCTCTATTTTCTGAAAAACCGAGCCGAATTTACGCAATCGTTTTCCTAATATATTTTCAATTCAAAAAAAACAAACATTTTAAGTTCTTTCCTATATATGGGCTTTAACAAATGTTTGAAACCTTAAAATTTTTTTAAAAAATTTCCTAAAAACGCTTGCAACCGTTTTCTGTTTGTGCTATACTAAGTTCGTAAAAGAAAACGTTTGCGTTTTCTCATTAAATTATTTTTGTTATTCTTTAGGAGGAATACACTATGTCATCTAAATTCATGAAGAGCGCTGCTGTGCTCGGAACTGCTACTCTTGCTAGCTTACTTTTGGTAGCTTGCGGAAGCAAAACTGCTGATAAAGCAGCTGATACTAGCTCATCTGAAGCAAAAGAAATCACTTTCTACGTTGAAGACCAATACAAAGCCTACGCTGAAAAAGTTGCTGCAGCTTATGAAAAAGAATCAGGTACAAAAGTTAACATCAAATCAGGTGACCAACTTGGTGGACTTGACAAACTTTCACTTGACAACCAATCAGGTCAAGCTGCTGACGTTATGATGGCTCCATACGACCGTGTAGGTAGCCTTGGTACTGACGGACAACTTTCAGAAGTTACTTTGAGCGACGGCGCTAAAACAGATGATAAAACTAAATCTCTTGTAACAGCTGCTGACGGTAAAGTTTACGGTGCTCCTGCCGTTATCGAGTCACTTGTTATGTACTACAACAAAGACTTGCTTAAAGAAGCTCCAAAAACTTTTGCTGAATTAGAAGAACTTGCTAAAGACAGCAAATACGCTTTCGCTGGTGAAGATGGCAAAACTACTGCATTCCTAGCTGACTGGACAAACTTCTACTACGCATACGGACTCCTTGCTGGTAACGGTGGTTACGTATTCGGACAAAACGGTAAAGACGCTAAAGACATCGGTCTTGCAAACGACGGTTCTATCACTGGTGTCAACTACGCTAAATCTTGGTATGAAAAATGGCCTAAAGGTATGCAAGATACTGAAGGTGCTGCAAACTTGATCCAAACTCAATTCCAAGAAGGTAAAACAGCTGCTATCATCGATGGACCTTGGAAAGCTCAAGCATTCAAAGATGCTAAAGTAAACTACGGTGTTGCTACTATTCCAACTCTTCCAAATGGTAAAGAATACACACCATTCGGTGGTGGTAAAGCTTGGATCATCCCATCAAGCACTAAGAACCTTGAAGCTGCACAAAAATTTGTAGACTTCCTTGTTTCAACTGAACAACAAAAAGCATTCTACGATGCAACTAACGAAATCCCAGCTAACACTGAAGCTCGTTCATACGCTGAAGGTAAAAACGATGAGTTGACAACAGCTGTTATCAAACAGTTCAAGAACGCTCAACCAATGCCAAACATTTCTCAAATGTCAGCTGTTTGGGATCCAGCTAAAACAATGCTCTTTGACGCTGTAAGTGGTAAAAAAGATGCTAAGACAGCTGCTAACGATGCTGTAACATTGATCAAAGAAACAATCAAACAAAAATTTGGTGAATAATTGAATTCGTTACAAGGGGGGAGAATACAAATCCCCCTTTGATTTTATAAATTTACGAATGATTGCAGTTGCCTATCTAGTGATTGGAGACAAACTTCAATCTCGTATCCTATGAAAGGAGTATTCATGGAAAACCAACAACCTAGCAAAGCAGCCTTGCTTTCAGTGATTCCTGGGTTAGGACAGATTTACAATAAACAAAAGGCCAAAGGTTTTATCTTCCTTGGTGTAACTATCGTATTTGTTCTTTATTTCCTAGCACTTGCAGCCCCTGAATTGCACAATTTGATCACTCTTGGTGACAAGCCAGGTCGTGATAATTCCCTCTTTATGCTGATTCGTGGTGCCTTCCATTTAATCTTTGTAGTCGTTTATGTGCTCTTTTATTTCTCAAATATTAAAGATGCACATACAATCGCAAAACGTATTAACAATGGAATTCCTGTCCCACGTACTTTTAAAGATATGATCAAAGGTATTTATGAGAATGGTTTCCCTTACCTCTTGATCATCCCATCTTACGTCGCTATGACATTTGCGATTATCTTCCCAGTTATCGTAACCTTGATGATTGCCTTTACCAACTATGACTTCCAACACTTGCCACCAAACAAATTGTTGGACTGGGTTGGTTTGACTAACTTTACAAACATCTGGAGCTTAAGTACCTTCCGTTCAGCCTTCGGTGCGGTTCTTTCTTGGACCATCATCTGGGCCTTGTCTGCTTCTACTTTGCAGATTGTGATTGGTATCTTCACTGCTATCATTGCTAACCAACCATTTATCAAAGGAAAACGTATCTTTGGTGTTATTTTCCTTCTTCCTTGGGCTGTTCCAGCCTTCATCACTATCTTGACATTCTCAAACATGTTTAACGATAGTGTCGGAGCGATCAACACTCAAGTATTGCCTATCTTGGCTAAGGTTCTTCCTTTCCTTGACGGTGCTCTTATCCCTTGGAAAACAGACCCAACTTGGACGAAGATTGCCTTGATTATGATGCAAGGTTGGCTAGGATTCCCATACATCTACGTTTTGACTTTGGGTATCTTGCAGTCAATTCCTAACGACCTCTACGAAGCGGCTTATATCGATGGTGCCAATGCTTGGCAAAAATTCCGCAACATCACTTTCCCTATGATTTTGGCTGTTGCAGCACCAACATTGATCAGCCAATACACCTTCAACTTTAACAACTTCTCTATCATGTACCTCTTCAACGGCGGAGGTCCTGGTAGCGTTGGTGGTGGAGCCGGTTCAACTGATATCTTGATCTCATGGATTTATCGCTTGACAACAGGTACATCTCCTCAATACTCTATGGCGGCAGCTGTTACCTTGATCATCTCTATCATTGTCATCTCTATCTCTATGATCGCATTCAAGAAACTACACGCATTTGATATGGAGGACGTCTAAGATGAATAACTCAATCAAACTCAAACGTAGACTGACTCAAACCCTCACTTACCTCTACTTGATTGGTCTTTCAATCGTGATTATCTATCCACTTTTGATTACTATTATGTCAGCCTTCAAGACTGGTAACGTCGTAGCTTTTAAACTAGATGCTAACGTCGACTTTAGCTTTGCCAACTTCCAAGGGCTCTTCACTGAAACCTTGTACGGCACTTGGTACCTCAACACTTTGATTATCGCCTTGATTACAATGGCTGTTCAAACAAGTATCATCGTACTTGCTGGTTATGCCTACAGCCGTTACAACTTCTTGGCTCGTAAACAAAGTTTGGTCTTCTTCTTGATTATCCAAATGGTGCCAACTATGGCCGCTTTGACAGCCTTCTTCGTTATGGCCCTTATGTTGAATGCCCTTAACCAAAGCTGGTTCCTCATCTTCCTATATGTCGGTGGTGGTATCCCGATGAATGCTTGGTTGATGAAAGGCTACTTCGACACAGTACCGATGTCTCTTGATGAATCAGCAAAACTAGATGGTGCAGGACACTTCCGTCGCTTCTGGCAAATTGTTCTCCCACTCGTTCGCCCAATGGTTGCAGTACAAGCGCTCTGGGCCTTCATGGGACCTTTCGGAGACTATATCCTCTCTAGTTTCTTGCTTCGTGAGAAAGAATACTTTACAGTTGCCGTTGGTCTACAGACCTTTGTCAGCAATGTGAAAAACTTGAAGATTGCCTACTTCTCAGCAGGTGCTATCCTCATCGCCCTTCCAATCTGTATTCTCTTCTTCTTCCTACAAAAGAACTTTGTTTCAGGACTTACAAGTGGTGGCGACAAGGGATAATTTATCCCCGCCACCCTTTTTCATTTTATACTCTTCGAAAATCAAATTCAAACCACGTCAGCTTCGCCTTGCCGTAGATATATGTAACTGACTTCGTCAGTCTTATCTACAACCTCAAAGCAGTGCTTTGAGCAACCTGCGGCTAGCTTCCTAGTTTGCTCTTTGATTTTCATTGAGTATTAGAGCTTGTGACTATAAAACTATTCTTGAAGCAAGCAATTTGTCTCCTAGACTTGAAATAAAGCACATTTCTCTATATAATAATACTCATATAGAAAACACTTTTAGAAAGATGCCTATGCTTCCATATCCATTTTCATATTTTTCAAGTATTTGGGGATTTCGTAAGCCCCTGTCAAAACGTTTTGGACTCAACTGGTTTCAACTCCTCTTTACTAGCATTTTCCTCATCAGCTTGTCTATGGTTCCAATTGCCATTCAAAACAGCTCACAGGAAACGTATCCACTGGATACGTTTATCGATAATGTCTACACACCCCTGACAGATGAAGCGATCATGGATTTGTCGGAGAATGCGCAGATAATAGATGGAAAACTGAGCTATGCTGGAACTAAAAATCAGCAGCCTTCTCTTTTAATTGGCCCAAGCCAAAACAAAGAATTGCCAAAGGACTTGCAACTTCATTTTGATACGGAAGAACTCGTCATCAGTAAGGAAAGTAAGGAACTAACTCGCATTCGCTACCACGCGATTCAAACGGAGAGTTTCCAGAGTAAGGAAGATCTAACCCAAGCCATTTCTAAAGATTGGTACCAACAAAATCGGGTCTATATCAGTCTCTTTCTCGTTCTTGGTGCAAGCTTCCTCTTTGGATTGAATTTCTTCATTGTCTCTCTTGGAGCTAGTCTCCTCCTTTATATCACCAAAAAATCACGCCTCTTTTCATTTAGGACCTTTAAAGAGTGCTACCACTTTATCTTAAACTGTTTAGGATTACCCACTCTGATTACGCTTATTTTGGGACTTTTTGGCCAAAATATGACAACGCTTATCACTGTACAAAACATTCTTTTTGTTCTTTATCTGGTCACTATTTTTTACAAGACACATTTCCGTGATCCAGATTATCATAAATAGGAGATTTTTATGCCCGTGACGATTAAAGATGTGGCTAAAGCAGCAGGTGTCTCACCTTCAACTGTTACCCGCGTCATCCAAAATAAATCAACGATTAGTGATGAAACCAAAAAACGAGTTCGCAAGGCGATGAAGGAGCTCAACTACCATCCCAACCTCAATGCTCGTAGCTTGGTAAGTAGCTATACTCAGGTTATCGGTCTGGTGCTTCCTGATGACTCGGATGCCTTTTACCAAAATCCTTTCTTCCCATCTGTCCTACGAGGGATTGCCCAAGTCGCGTCTGAAAACCACTACGCTATCCAGATTGCAACGGGGAAAGATGCAAAAGAGCGGCTCAAAGCTATTTCTCAGATGGTCTATGGTAAGCGTGTAGATGGTTTGATTTTCCTCTATGCTGAAGAAGAAGATCCTCTGGTCAAGCTAGTAGCCGATGAGCAGTTCCCTTTCCTCATTCTCGGAAAATCTACTTCACCCTTTATCCCTCTTGTTGATAATGACAATGTACAGGCGGGCTTTGATGCGACAGAGTATTTCATCAAAAAAGGATGCAAACGAATTGCCTTCATCGGGGGGACAAAGCGACTCTTCGTAACGCAAGATCGTCTAACTGGCTATGAGTCCGCACTCAAACAACACCAACTTCCGATTGATACCAACTTAATCTACTTTGCAACCGAATTTCTAGAAGAAAAAGGGTATCAGTTCAGTGAACTCCTATTCAATCACGATCCGCAGATTGATGCTATCATCACAACCGACAGTCTCCTAGCCGAAGGAGCCTGTGACTATATCGCTAAGCACAAACTGGATGTTCCTGTCCTCAGCTTCGACTCAGTCAATCCTCGACTTGACCTCGTAGCTTATGTGGATATCAATAGTCTAGAACTTGGGCGCGTTTCCTTTGAAACCATTCTCCAGATCATCAACGATGCTAAAAACAATAAACAGATTTGTTACCGCCAGTTGATTGGACACAAAATTATCGAAAAATAAAGACCAGCCCCAAGGCTGGTCTTTTGAGTATTATTAATTGTCTGTTTCTACGAATCGTCCGAGGATGTGGACATTTTCGGATACAGAGACAAAGGCTGTCGGATCGACCTGTTTCATGATGTGTTTAAAATCATTAAACTCTGCTCGTGTGATAACCGTAATCAAGACTGCTTTTCTCTCATGATTATAGGTCCCTTCTGCATCGTGGATCATGGTTGCTCCGCGGTGCAATTTTTTATGGATTTTTGCGATTACCTTGTCAGGATTATTGGTCACAATCATGGCCTGCATACGTTTTTGCTTGGTAAAGACCGCATCCGTCACACGGCTCGATACAAAGATGGTAATCATGGAGTAGAGGGCGTATTTCCAACCAAAGGTCAATCCTGCTATCAGCATAATCGTCCCATTCACTAAGAAAGAAATACTACCGACATTTCTCCCTGTTTTCTTTCGAATGGTCAGACTGACGATATCTGTACCTCCGCTAGAAATATTGTTACGGAGCGCAAAACCAATCCCCAAGCCCATGACAACACCCCCAAAAAGGGCGTTGATAATGGGATCCTCTGTCAAGGTCACAACTGGTACAAGCTGGATAAAGAGAGAACTCATGGATACTGTGATGAAGGTAAAGATTGTAAACTTATGCCCAATCTGATACCAAGCCAAAATCATCAACGGAAAATTGATAGCATAAAAGGTTAGCGATATCGGAATGTAAAAACCAAACCAGTGATTACTCAAGGCAGAGATAATCTGTGCCAGACCCGTCGCGCCACTGGAGTAAACGTGCCCTGGTTGAAAAAAGAAATTGACTGCTACTGCTGACAGAAAGCCATAAACCAGAGAAGCCGATACTTTCTCATCATATTTTTCCCGAGAGATACTTTGTAAAACTCGTAAGATTTTTATCTGATAAGCAAAGCGGCGCAGATAATAGCGCCACCGCTTAATTCGTTTTGCTTGTTTCATCTTCTTCTACTTGTAAGCTGAGTTCCTCTAGTTGTTTGAGAGCGACTGTTGATGGAGCTTGAGTCATTGGGTCTGTTGCCTTATTGTTCTTAGGAAAGGCAATGACTTCACGAATATTTTCTTCTCCTGCTAAGAGCATCACAAAACGGTCAAGTCCAATAGCCAAACCACCATGTGGTGGGAAACCATAGTCCATGGCTTCAAGAAGGAAGCCAAACTGGTCATTTGCTTCTTCAGATGAGAAACCAAGAGCCTTAAACATGCGTTCTTGAAGGTCTTTTTGGTTGATACGAAGACTACCACCACCAAGCTCATAACCGTTCAAGACGATATCGTAAGCAATGGCACGAACCTTAGCCAAATCACCTTCTAATTCGTGAGCTGTTTCTTCCTGTGGAAGGGTAAATGGGTGGTGGGCGCTCATGTAGCGACCTTCTTCTTCAGACCATTCAAACATTGGCCAATCAACCACCCAAAGGAAGTTGAATTTATCGTTATCAATCAAGCCAAGCTCTTTGGCAATACGTCCACGAAGGGCACCAAGGGTTGCATTTGCTACTTCAAGCGTATCCGCCACAAAGAGAACCAAATCCTTGTCTTCAAGACCAAGCGCTGCAGTCAATTCTGCTTGCATCCCAGTCAAGAACTTGGCAACTGGTCCATTTAATTCTCCCTCAACTACCTTGACCCAAGCAAGACCTTTGGCACCGTACTGTTTGGCTACTTCGGTCATCTTGTCGATGTCTTTACGTGAGTAGTTATCCGCAGCTCCTTTGACCACAATAGCTTTAACGGCAGGTGCTTCTGAAAAGACTTTGAAATCAACACCTCTAACCACTTCTGTCAAGTCCTGAAGCAACATATCAAAACGAGTATCTGGCTTATCAGAACCGTAAAAGGCCATAGCATCATCATACTTCATACGAGGAAATGGAAGAGTTACTTCGATGCCTTTGGTTTCTTTCATCACGCGCGCAATCAATCCTTCTGTAATATCTTGGATTTCTTGCTCCGTAAGGAAGGATGTTTCCAAGTCGACCTGGGTGAACTCAGGCTGACGATCACCACGCAAGTCCTCATCACGGAAACATTTGACGATTTGGTAATAGCGGTCGAAACCAGCATTCATCAACAATTGCTTAGTGATTTGTGGACTTTGAGGAAGAGCGTAGAAATGCCCTTTATTGACACGAGATGGCACCAAATAGTCACGCGCCCCTTCTGGCGTTGACTTCGAAAGGAATGGCGTCTCCACATCGATAAACTCCAACTCATCCAAGTAATTACGGATAGAGTGGGTCACCTTGGCACGAAGCTTAAGGTTTTCTAGCATTTCTGGACGACGAAGGTCAAGGTAACGGTAACGCAAACGTGTATCGTCATTGGCCTCAATCCCATCTTTAATCTCAAAAGGTGTTGTTTTGGCTGTATTAAGCACCGTCAAAGCTGTCACGTTCAACTCAACTGCACCAGTCGGCAATTTATCATTAGCTTGCTCACGCGCAACGACTTGTCCAGTCACCTCGATGACAAACTCACTGCGAAGACTTTCAGCTGTTGCCATGACCTCTGCAGATACTTTTTCAGGGTTGATAACCAACTGCATGATTCCTTCACGGTCACGAAGGTCGATAAAGATTAAACCACCCAAGTCACGACGACGGCCAACCCATCCTTTCAAAGTAATCTCTTGTCCGATATGTTCCTCACGAACACGACCAGCATACATACTACGTTTCATGTTTTCTCTCCTCTTTTATTCTGTTACTATTTTACCATAAAAGCGCAGGCTCTTCATGAAAATCAGCAGAAAAGTTTGATTGTCTTTAGAAATCAAAACGAACAGACAAAAAATCCGATGAAAACGTCATCGGATTCTCTGATTATGATTCTTAACCTTTTTTACGCTTTTCAGCAATCTCAGCTGCCTTTTTAGGTAGAACAATCTCCGTCGCATAAGCTGTCGCAAAACGCAAGACACCTGCAATAGGCGCAAAGACAACCGCTAGATAGTTGTAAAAGAAGTCGCCTTTAAAGGCATAGGCAAGTGCCCCGATGATAAAGAAGAGAACGACCGCCTGTATCACTGCTAATAAAATTACTCGTTTCATGTGACCTCCTGACTCTATTATAGCATGAGTATCATCAAAAAGCCGATTAAATTATTCAAAGCGTGGAGAGAAATGCTGTAAAGAAGACCTTTTCGGCTTACATAAGCCAGTCCCAAACTCAATCCCAGACTAGCATAAACTAAAAACTGTTGCAAAGCCCCTGGAAAATGAATCAAGGCAAAAAGCACACTTGATACGAGGAGAAACAGAGCTGTCTGTTTGCTGTTGTTCTGCTTAGGAAAGAGATAGCGCGCCAGCATCCCTCTAAAAATGAGTTCTTCCGTCAGAGGAGCAAAGACTACCACCATAAAGAAACCAAATACAGGCTGAGCAACTGTCAATTGTGATACGATTTGTTGATTGACTGACGGATCTTCTGGCAAAAAGAACTGAGCTGTAATCGCCACTAGCAAAACCAGAGTAGGCAACCAGATATAACGATTAAAAGCTGTCGTCTGGATGCTAACCTTTTCTGTCTGATACCATCTGTAAACTCCATAAACATAGGCCCCTGACAGAGCGATATAGAGTGGCAAGACTCCAAAGATCGAAGCCCCTAGGTCAAGCGCTGATAAAGCCATACTCTGAATCAGACCATAGCCAAAGTAAAAGGATAGGACAGCTAGAAGAAACCAGCCAAGATTTTTAAGTAATTTCATAAAAGACTCCTATTTGAAATAACGTTTTACCATAGGTAATTGCATCACATTGATATAAATATGGATCGCTCCTACAAGCAAGAAGGCTAGTAACTGAATCTCTCCTGTCAGTAAGGAAAAGAGAACGATTAGAAAATAGAGAGTTGGCAAGACATACTGGTTTAATTGGAATAAAATTCGAAAACTCTGTTCTAAATTAGCCTTGCGCTCCCCTTCATCGTAAGAGTTTATATAGCCCAAGACATCTTTTGGTGTAGAGAAGAATTCCAAATCAAACTGACGAACGATCGCAATGGTCTTATAGAGATATTTTTGAGCACTGAAAATCATCACTAATGCCAAAAAAGAAAGAGATAAGGTTATAGAGCTGATATTTAGTACAATTACTTCACTACCTGAGATGAAAAGAGCCAAAAAAATCGCTACGCCTGCACTATTAAAAGCAATAGTTCCAAACTCGAGATTACGATACATTTGTACATAATAGGTTTCATTCAGATCATCATCCATTTCCTCTTGATACAAGGAGTGAAATTTTCTGCTTTTCTTTAAGAAATCGAAAGTCAAAAACATACTAATGAAACCTAACAGTAAACAAATAGATGATATCCATGGAATCACGATTTTGACATCTAAAATGGTTCCATAGTTTTCGGTATAGGCCTTAAACATCCCTGCAAACATGCCCAAGAAGCCTCCCAAGATCAAAGCCATTAAAAATAACAATCCACGTTTCTTTTTCATATTCATCCTCTTTCTAAACTAATCCAACCAACCACTGACCAAAGTCCTTACCTGACTCAAAGATAGCGGTCAAGCCTTCTGTTCCAAGTGACACCAAAATCAAACAAACAGCAAGTAAGAGAATAGCTTGGTTTCTAGCTTTTTTTGCTCCATCCCCCAAGGGTTCATTGCCAAGCCAACCTGCTAGATAGGCATAGAGAGTTACTGTTATAATACCAATCTCCGTAGAAGAGAGAAACAAGAAGACTGTCACCAAACGAACGATATTGGCTTGAATGTTAAAATAATTTCCTAAACCTGCACAAACACCCGCAAGTTCTTTGTGCTCAGTATCGACTTGAAAACCCGCTAAAAACTCTTTCATATTCATTCTCCTTTTTCACTTGCTAGATTTTTGAATTTCTTTTCAATCCAGTCAACTACTGGGATGAGAGCAAAGTAGGCCCAAACAAATTGGTCGCTTTGATATGGATTAAACCAGCCTAGGTCCATCCCAATCAGTAGAAATACGCTGACTAATAGAGCTATGGCAACTACATAATACATTACTTTATACTTATTCATTCCTCATCCTCCTCTATACGAAAGACTGACTCGACTGGCTCATGGAATATCTGAGCAATCTTCAGGGCAATAACGATGGATGGGGTGTACTCATCCCGTTCTAACAAACTGATGGTCTGTCTGGAAACTCCTGCTAGCTTGGCAAGTTCGGTCTGATTGAGACCATCGCGAGCCCGAAGCTCTTTTAAACGATTTTTAAGCATTCCTTTCTCCTTTACTCTTAACTTACTTATATTGTAACACATCTTTTTCTTTTTGACAAGTATATTTGTCAAAAAGTTTATGATTTTTGTCATTTTGCAAAAGAAAACGGTCAGGAGTAAGGTCCTGACCGGTTTTTCTACTATTAAAAGCCTAATTTTTCAAAGATTTCTGAGAAATTTTGATTGATAGCATCAAGTGACACTTGAACTTCTTCTCGTGTTTGGTTGTTCTTAACCGTCACTTGTCCGCTTTCGACTTCGCTCTCCCCTAGCGTGATGAGAGTCTTAGCCGCAAAGACATCGGCTGACTTGAACTGAGCTTTAAGCTTCCGGTTGAGGTAGTCACGCTCTGCTTTGAATCCTTGTTGGCGAAGGGCTTGTACCAATTCCAAGGCCTTAACATTTGCTCCTTCACCCAAGACTGCGATATAAACATCTAGAGCGTTTTCGATAGGGAGGGCCACACCTTGCTTTTCAAGAATGAGAAGCAGGCGCTCTACACCAAGGCCAAATCCAAATCCAGCAGTTTCAGGACCACCAAAGTAAGCAACCAAACCATCGTAGCGACCACCCGCACAGACCGTCAAGTCATTGCCCTCAATCTCAGTAATGAACTCGAAAATCGTGTGGTTGTAATAGTCCAGACCGCGCACCATATTGGTATCGATGATATAGTCTACACCCAGATTTTCCAACATCTGACGGACGGCATCAAAATGAGCTTGGCTTTCCTCATCAAGGAAATCCAAGATAGACGGCGCATTCTCTACTGCTACCTTGTCTTCTTTTTCCTTAGAGTCCAAGACACGGAGAGGATTTTCCTCCAAACGACGTTGGCTATCCTTCGACAAGGTCTCCTTGAGCGGTGTTAAATAGTCGATCAAGGCTTGACGATAAGCCGCACGGCTCTCAGGATTTCCCAGAGTGTTAAGGTGCAATTTCACACCTTGGATGCCGATTTCTTTCAAGAAATAAGCTGCCATCGCGATAGTTTCCACATCGGTAGCTGGATTGCTAGAGCCAAAACACTCGACACCAATCTGGTGGAACTGGCGTAAACGACCTGCTTGTGGACGCTCATAACGGAACATAGGGCCCATATAGTAGAACTTGCTTGGCTTTTGCACTTCTGGTGCGAAGAGTTTATTTTCCACATAGGAACGGACAACGGGCGCAGTTCCTTCTGGACGAAGGGTGATATGACGATCACCCTTGTCATAGAAATCATACATTTCCTTGGTTACGATATCTGTTGTGTCTCCGACAGAGCGACTGATGACCTCGTAATGCTCAAAAATAGGCGTGCGCACTTCTGCATAGTTATAGCGCTTGAAAATTTCACGGGCAAAGCCCTCAACGTACTGCCACTTGGCAGACTCAGCAGGTAAAATATCCTGCGTTCCTTTTGGTTTTTGTAATTTCATAGGGAATCCTCTTTAAACTTAATAGTCTTATTTTACCACAAATAGAGGGATTAAAACAGTGAGAGCAGAAAATCTCAAGAGAGTCTTTTCAGAAAATTCATCAAAAACTTGCCAAATTGTCAGAATTATGAGAAAATAGAGGATATTTATCAGGTGGAGGGACTGTTATGAGAGACGATATCAAAATCAATGACCGCGCTTTGGCCTTACAAGACCAAATTATCGAAAAACTAGAGAAGGTTTTTGATACAGATGTGGAATTGGATGTTTACAATCTAGGACTGATTTATGAAATCAATCTGGATGAAACGGGTCTCTGTAAGATTGTCATGACCTTCACCGATACTGCCTGTGATTGCGCTGAAAGCCTGCCTATCGAAATCGTGGCAGGTCTGAAACAAATAGAGGGTATCGAAGATGTCAAGGTTGAAGTTACCTGGTCGCCTGCCTGGAAGATTACACGAATCAGTCGCTACGGCCGTATTGCCCTTGGACTGCCACCTCGTTAATACTCTTCAAAAATCTCTTCAAACCACGTCAGCTTTATCTCCAACCTCAAAGCTGTGCTTTGAGCAACCTGCGCCTAGCTTTCTAGTTTGCTCTTTGATTTTTATTGAGTATAAGCAGGCAAATCATTTTTGAAGAAGATGAAAAAAAGCAAGCCAAAATGGCTTGCTTTTTGAGTTTACTTTTTACCTGACTTGTCCATATTCCAGAAGTCTGTCACGGCTCCGCGTGAAGCAGATGATACGATATGGGCATATTTACCGAGAACACCACGGCTGTAAAGAGGTGGCAATGTTGTTTCTGCCTTGCGTTTTTCAAGTTCTTCTTCTGATACGGCCATGGAAATTTCTTTGGTATCTTGGTCAACCGTAACGATATCACCTGTACGGAGGTAAGCAATCGGTCCACCATCCTGAGCTTCAGGAGCGATATGTCCGACAACCAGACCATAAGTACCACCAGAGAAGCGTCCATCCGTCAAGAGGGCAACCTTGTCTCCTTGACCTTTACCAACGATCATGGATGAAAGGGATAGCATCTCAGGCATACCAGGACCACCCTTAGGCCCAACGAAACGGACAACAACTACATCGCCATCAACGATTTCATCTGTCAGAACAGCCTGGATAGCATCTTCTTCTGAGTCAAAGACCTTAGCTGGTCCAACGTGGCGACGCACTTTCACACCTGATACTTTAGCAACCGCACCATCAGGGGCAAGGTTCCCATTCAAGATGATAAGCGGACCGTCTGCACGTTTTGGATTTTCAAGTGGCATAATGACTTTTTGGCCTGGTGTAAGGTCTGCAAAGTCAGCCAAGTTTTCAGCGACTGTCTTACCAGTACATGTGATGCGGTCGCCATGAAGGAAACCATTTGCCAAGAGGTATTTCATAACCGCAGGGACACCACCGACTTCGTAGAGGTCTTGAAAGACATACTGACCAGATGGTTTCAAGTCAGCCAAGTGAGGCACGCGCTCTTGGATCGTATTGAAGTCCTCAAGTGACAAGTCAACATTAGCCGCATGGGCAATGGCAAGCAAGTGAAGAGTGGCATTTGTAGAACCACCGAGAGCCATAGTTACAGTGATGGCATCTTCAAAAGCTTCACGAGTCAAGATATCTGATGGTTTGAGACCAAGCTCCAGCATCTTGACAACAGCACGTCCTGCTGCTTCGATATCTTCTTTCTTGTCAGCTGATTCAGCTGGATGAGATGAAGATCCTGGCAAACTCATACCGAGAACTTCGATAGCAGTTGCCATGGTATTAGCTGTATACATACCACCACAGCCACCAGGGCCAGGGCAGGCATTACATTCGAGACGTTTCACGTCCTCAGCTGTCATGTCACCATGGTTCCATTTTCCGATACCCTCAAAGACAGAAACCAAGTCAATGTCTTTGCCATCAAGATTTCCCGGTGCAATAGTACCACCATAGGCGAAAATAGCTGGAATATCCATATTGGCAATGGCAATCATAGAACCAGGCATGTTCTTGTCACAGCCACCGATAGCGACAAAGGCATCCACGTTGTGACCACCCATCGCAGCCTCAATAGAGTCCGCGATGATGTCACGAGATGTTAGAGAGAAACGCATACCAGGCGTTCCCATGGCGATCCCGTCTGCTACGGTAATGGTTCCAAACTGAACAGGCCAAGCGCCCGCAGATTTGACACCTTCTTTAGCCAATTTCCCAAAATCATGCAAGTGAATGTTACATGGTGTATTTTCCGCCCAAGTTGAAATCACTCCCACAATCGGTGTTTCAAAGTCCTTATCTGTCATTCCAGTGGCACGAAGCATGGCACGGTTTGGTGATTTCACCATACTGTCATAAACGCTACTGCGGTGACGTGTATCTAATTCTGTCATTTGTTCCCTCCCATTTCAGTTTTTACCATTATAGCACAATTTCCGCATGAAGAACAGAATAAAATTCTTGAATTTTCAGAAAATTTCGATTACTAGCTTCTAATTTTTTTATCTTTTTTTGTCAAGTAACTTTACTTTACAAAAAAAATGTGTTATCCTAGTATGGTTGATGAAAATCACTAGATTGAATCGAATTTAAATACCTAAAGGAGAAAAGAAAATGGCAGTACCTGCACGTCGCACCTCAAAAGCGAAGAAAAACAAACGTCGTACACACTACAAAGTAACAGCTCCATCTGTAAACTTTGACGAAACTACTGGAGATTACTCACGTTCTCACCGCGTATCACTTAAAGGATACTACAAAGGACGTAAAATCGCTAAAGCTGCATCAGCTGAATAATAGAAGGGAGATACCATGCGCGTAAATATCACACTTGAACACAAAGAATCTGGTGAACGCTTGTACCTTACTTCTAAAAACAAACGTAACACTCCAGACCGTCTTCAATTGAAGAAATACTCACCAAAACTTCGCAAGCACGTAGTGTTTACAGAAGTTAAGTAGGGGTTCAATACGAATCAATACATAAGAAAAACGCTGATTTAAAGCGTTTTTTCTTTTTGCCAAATGCGATATATTGCACTGTATTTCAATCCAAACTCTACCTTTTTCTCTACCTTTTTTCTTAAGACCTGGTTTGGAAAGTATGAATTTCAGTTGGACTAAAAACAGCGTAATATCAAGACTTTTCTCCGCTTTTATAAAAGCGTTTTTCCAATCAAATTCAACTAATTTTATCTAAATGGTGTGGATTTTACCCCCAAAATTACAGAGAATGGAGCTGATAAACACTAAACGTTCACACCATTAGTTAAATGATTTTTTTCATCATTTTTCTTAGATGATAGAACTTCTAATTTATTTCTTATTCAAGCAAAAACAACCTGCTATAAGTAAGAAAGAGGAAGATACAAGAAAAACACGGCGTAAAAACCGATTCAGTTCATTGTCCTCAATCCTTGTCTGCTTCATTTTCTTTTACGAGATCGTTTTGTGAATCTTTTTCAGAGAGTTTTTGATCAATATACTTGTCAATGTTTTCATAAAATTCCTTGGTCGCTTCACTATCTAATGTTGGCGAGTTCTGAACTTGATTCACTTTCAATTGAACAGATTGAATACCGTAAGAGGCTTGTTTTTGGTGGAGTGTTTCTAATTCTTCTTCTGAAATCGGATCTCCAACAACCGTCAAGACCAATTCATTGTTACTTGACTTGTAGACTTGATTAATAACCGTATAATTGGCGAACTCTTTTCCTACAAACTGTTTGATCCCTTCTTTGCGCGCTTGTTCTATTGTCAGAGTAACTGCCGAATAGCTAGCTGGAAGAATCAACAATACAATCAAAGAAATCAAGCCAATTCTCATTTTAATGCTCAGCTCTTTAAATGAAGTTAAAGGAGATTTTCTCATCAAAATTCTTGTTCCAACAATGTTGGCTAGCATGATAAAGACACAGTTGATCAAGAAAAGATAGAGAGCCCCCAATAAAAATCGTACATTCCCATTAGCTAAACCATAGCCAGCAGTACAGATAGGCGGCATCAAAGCTGTAGCAATGGCTACTCCTGGCACGATATTGTTTGCTTCTTTTTTCCTTGAACCGATCACACCAGCAATCCCACCAGCAATAGCAATGAGAACATCCCAAATGGTTGGAGAGGTTCGTGCGATCAACTCGCTACTTGCATAAGACAAGGGAGAAATCCAGAAATACAGAGTCGAGACAAGCAAACTGACCAACACTTGAGTCAATAAAACCTCTAGAGATTGCTTGATTAAACGCGTATCAAAAATAGCTAAACCGAATCCCAGTCCAACAATCGGTGTCATGAGAGGTGAAATTAACATGGCTCCAATAATAACAGCTGTTGAATTCATATTTAGACCGATAGAGGCAATAAAAATTGCACACATCAAAATCGCTGTATCTCTCAATCGAACATGAAGGTCATCGTATAATTTCTCACGGTATTCCCGTGTTGAATAATTGGCAGTCATTTGTCCTCTCCTCTTTCCTTATTTAAATCGGTATAATAATTAATAATAACAGCTGATAAACAGCCAAAAAATATGAGCCCATAAATCGTCAAGAAGACACTGGTAATCCTTCCAATCAAGGTCACAGCTAGGAGATCCCCGTAGCCGACAGTCGTCGAAGTCACAAAAGCATACCAAAGACCGTCTCCGTAATTTGTGATAGCAGGTTCAACTAGGAAAAGCACGCCTCCTGACCCAAAAACAAAGGTCACAAAACTCAGAGCAAACCGAGTAAAACCCGTAACCTGTATAATATGCCATAACATTTTTAAACGTCTCATTTGTTCTCCTTATTCATACTAGCTCCTGACCGAGCCGTTTTTTCCAATAATCAAAGTGAAGATAGGACATGATCTCCATCAGAGAAAGATAGACAAACTGATAGATCTGATTTAAGCTGATTATCAACTGATATTGTTTGAAAAATGACTGGAAGAAAGACCAGATATGACTGTCTTGAATCAGTCCCTTCTTAACATCAGACAGGATATTAGCTAAAGCTCCCAAGGACTGAAACGGTAAATCCTTGACATTTATATAGATCCGGTCCACCACATCATTCAGACTGGTATCTTGGATGGCATGAAATTCTCCAAAGAGAACTCCTGCCGCTCCAAGAGTAGAAACAAATTCCACCAAATAATTTCTGAGGAAATTTTCTCAACCTTTTCCCATAATGTGTTTAGTGCCATCCATAACGATCCCAACCAGAAAAAGGAAAGAAAATAAGCAAAGAAATTTTGCCGTAAATCCCAAAAAGCTTGAAGACTTGGTGTCGTTGGTTTTTCTAACTCTAAAATCAAAATGGTCATAATAATTGCTAGAACAGCATCTGTCAATGCAATTAATCTATCTTTCTTCATCAGATTACGTTGCCTTTCATTTTGTAGTATTCTATCTCATCGTATAATATTTATTAATCTTAAATATTGGATAGTCACTTCATATTTTGAGTACAAACAAGATACACTAAAAAGCATGTATCTGTCATATTTTATTTAACTTTAGAAATATTCATCCATCTAATCAATAAATATATCATATTTCACAATAAATGACTACTATCAAAGATACATTTTCTTTCAGATTTCTCCCTTTTAAACTTGGCTAACTTGACCTGCATTACCTAGGTCGCTTTGCTTTAAATTATACTTTTTTCTTAAAGATTTGCTACGAGTAGTCTTTCATGTGAGTAATTTTTATCAAAAAATTTCATAGATAAGTCCTATATATAATCATGATAAAGTAGTAAAAATAGTTGTTATCCTAGTTGATTAAAAAAGTCTTTGATTTCCTCATCTTTTATAAAATAATATATAATTTTCCCCTCTCTTCTAGTATCCAAGATGTTTTGATTGGCTAGTTTACGAAGATGGTGGGAGGCAGATGCCATACTGAGATTTAGTAAACAGGCTATATCACAGACACAGAGTTCTTCAACAGCAAGGAGATAAAAGATGATATTTATCTGTTTATTATCGGTAAACTTTGATAAAATACGAAGTGATTTTTGGACTTTTTCCTTTTCAAGGTAGTTCGTTGCGGTTGTAACATTTTGCTGATTTATAATATTCACTTGGCAGATACTATCTTTTTTCATAATTTTTTCTCCTAGCCGAACACAGTCCTTAGCATGTTAAAGCTGTTGTTTTCAATCAGGATATACATCCCCAGTCCTAAATAAACAACGGCAATAAACCATCTGCTATATTTTTCCAAAGTTTCTCCAACAGAAGGGACTTGTGCCAATTTTTGGGCAGAAAAAACCAAGAGATAAATCATGACTAGAAAGGTAAGTAAAGCCACTATCAAATTCGCTAAATTTAAGGTAATAAAATATGGGACAAAAACACCAATATTGTCAGCACCACAACTTGCAAAAGTAATCATAGCGACTAGAAAAATCAGGTTTTTATTATCTTTGCGCAAACCATCTTTTGCAATAGCTTCTCCATCAGAATCTCCTAAAAGCAAAACTTTGAGTCCTAGGAAAATTGGAATCAAACCGAGCAAACCTAAAATCTCTTTACTAGGAATATAATTTAAGACAAATGCAAAAAGTAAACTTAGCAATATTAGACTAACAGAGCCTAGAAATTGTCCTAAATAGATGTTAATGATGTCTTTTCTGCTTTTTCTTTTGGCAAAAAATAACATTAGGATAATAAGTAAGTCTACGGCTGTCCCAGAATACAGGATTATTGAAGTAACAACATTTTGAACCATAAAGCACCTCATTCAAATATATTTTTGAATGTATTTTAACATTAAACTTTGTAGATGTCAACTTCAGCTCCATCAAAATATAGATAAGAAGGTAGTGTCCCAAACATTAAAAAGCCCTGCCATCGAAATGATAGCAGGGCTTAACTTCAATATCCAGATGATATATTTATCTAAAAAAGGTAGAGTAAAAGGTAGAGTTTTTATTGATTTGTAGTGCGATATAATGAGTTTCCAAAAATCAAAAATCGCTTAAAATCAATATTTTGACATCTATTGACGTGTACTGAAACCCTTACTTAACCTCTGTAAGGATATAATTACGGTACCAGTATATCATAAATAATAACAAAATCTTGACTTTCCGAAAAATAAGTATTTTCCGGAAAAATATCGAAATTAAATCAAAACTAAAAATATCTCATACATTTGAACTGCACCCCAAAAGTTAGACAGAAAAAATCTAACTTTTGGGGTGCAGTTCATCAAAGGTGCTTTTCATTTTAAAAAACTTGTGGAAAAACTTCATCCCATATATCTACTAAGCTTTTCCCGTCAAATACTTTAGCTTCCATAGCTTCATCAATTGTATCAAACTGCTGACCTTCATAATCATAACCAACTACACATATACTCGATAAAAAGCAAGCACCTCGGCTATTATAATTAAATTCAAGATCTTTGTCTAAATATTTTTTAATTTCATCCTTTTTCATATAGGACCATCCCAACTAAAACAATCTCAACAAACAAGATTTTTTCCTTAGATTCTATTCCCACTACTAGCTTTCTATGATGCTGACGATTTCATCTTCAAAATATTCATAAAGAGTTCCATCAACATCTACCAGCAAGGAGTCAATCTCCTCGTCATTGTCAGAGGCGTCACAATAGTCTTCTACAAATCCTCTAACTACCGCGCCATTTTTTAACGTGATAATTACATCTGTACGGTTAAATTTCCAGAGTGTCATTTAAATATTCCTTTCAATATTGGCTAATTGCTTTGCTTTTTCGTAGTAAGGTGTTAAGAAATCGATAAAACCTTGTTTGTCGCTTGGATCATGTTCCTCTAAAAATATCATCAACTCAAAGTCATTGAGAGCGTCAAACATTTCAGAGTTTTCATTATCCCAAGCCTCGGAAAATTCCGCATCTTCTCCAAAAAGAGCGTTAAACGTAAAGGAAAAATCCCAAAAATTATCAATCTGACCACTGACTGTTTGCTGGAGCATGTCTAATACTTGTTGACTATAACCCATTACCCTTCCCCTCCTAATAAGAACGTTGTAGCATATTGAGCTACGTTCCAAAAATTTAACAGACAAAATCTAATTTTTGGGGTGCAGTTCATTCATCAAAGATGATTTTTATTTTAATAATACTGCACTTCAATTCCATCCATAATTTCTACTAAAGTGTTATCGTCAATTTTTAGAGAAATCAGATCAATGAATGATGATACCTGGTATTCCTTATCTCCAATCACCACTACAATATCATGAACAGAATTAGGAAAAATCCCACATACTTGACCATTATAATCAAAAGAGGCATCCCAACCATTGTCATATAACTCTTGTAAATCATCTAATATTGCCATATAAACTAAATCCTTTTCCATAGTGTTTTCTTTCAAATAAGGCAGGTAAAAGCACCTAGATTGTTCTAAGTCCTATGAGATTGTTTTAATCGAGACAATCTCACTCTCAAAGAGAGAAATTTCAGTAGCTTCATCTGGACTAGGATTAGCAATGAGAATAGTGATTTCATCTTGCTCATCATTGTCCATTTCGTCAACAAAGTCTATGACACGTCCCTTGATTATCTTATCGCAATTAGTGACTATCTGAACCCTTGATCGAAGATACTTCCAAAGCTGTTTACTCATTTATTTTCCTCTCTGCTATTTTTTCGATAGTTCTTATACTTTTTATAGTTAGTCGATAAAATCGCCTAGGTTGAACTAAGCACTAATAATTTTGATTTTCTTGATAATATCTTCAGGATATGAGCGATCACCTATAACTATTTCGTCAGGACCATCTAAATCATAACCGTCAAACCAATCAACCACCCTACCCTTGATGGAGGTCCCATCTTCTAAAATAAGGCGAACATTTTTATCAACATATTCCCATAATTTCATTAAGTTCCTTCTCTCTAACATCGGAACAATATGACCCAATATTAGTTATTTACTAATGGCTTTTAGTTCCTGTTAAAAGCATTATAGCACACCTTACTTGCTAAAGTACAACAAGCACCCCATTAGACTAACCTGCTACTTTGCTTTCTTGTAAAAATGTTGTATACTTAAGTAAATAAAGGAAGTAATCTTGTTCCCCCCTGTCTACTATGTGGTCGGAATGATGGTTACTTCTTTTTTCCCCCTTACTATCTCAATAGCCTTGTATTTAAAAGTTTTTTAGGCTATAATTAAATTAACGAATAGAGGTTTTCCATCTCCCCTTGAAACAGATCTTTCTGCGGTAGGAGGTGGGACGCCTCTATTTGTTTTTTAAGTCAAAATGATGTAAAATTAATTCAAGAAAGAAGTGTGGTTTTCCCGCCTAAAAGCTCTATAGCTGTGGGAGGGTCACGCTTCTTTTTACCTCTCAAAAGAGAACGCAAAAAAAGCCGTCTCATTCTTTGAAGCAGCAATGAAATCAATCTAGCAAATATCTAAGCAAACCCAGAAATCAACCTTTTAAGACAAAGCAAAAAGCCCACTGTTGTAGGCTTTCTGTAAGATATTTCTTAAAATTAAAGCATCTTGTTGTAGAATTCAACGACAAGTGCTTCGTTGATTTCTGGGTTGATTTCGTCGCGTTCTGGCAAGCGAGTCAATGAACCTTCCAATTTTTCAGCATCGAATGATACGAATGCTGGACGTCCAAGAGTAGCTTCTACTGCTTCAAGGATTGCTGGAACTTTCAATGATTTTTCACGAACTGAGATTACTTGACCTGGAGTTACACGGTATGATGGGATATCAACGCGTTTTCCGTCAACAAGGATGTGACCGTGGTTTACGAATTGACGAGCTTGACGACGAGTAGTCGCAAGACCAAGACGGTAAACAACGTTATCCAAACGACGTTCCAAAAGAAGCATGAAGTTGAAACCTAGGATTCCGCCTTTGATTTTTGTAGCTTGTACGAACAAGTTACGGAATTGTTTTTCACCTACACCGTAAGTGAAACGAAGTTTTTGTTTTTCAGCCAATTGCAAACCGTATTCTGACAATTTAGAACGGTTGTTTGGTCCGTGTTGTCCTGGTACGTAGTTACGACGTGCCAATTCTTTACCTGTACCTGTAAGTGAAAGGCCAAGGCGACGAGCTTGTTTCCAAGATGGTCCTGTATAACGTGACATATGTATGTCCTCCTGATATAAATAATATTTGGCGGAAATAGTCACTTAGAAAGCCCTGATTCGTGCAGATGCCCTTCGCCTAAACAGCCAAGGTTACTTGTCATAAGACACCTGTTGACGAGCTTCATGCTTTCCTGCTGCTATTTCACACAAAGGCTATTATACCATGAAAAGCTAGATATGTAAAGGGATTTTACAGCTTTATTTCAAATTGAGGCTGAATGTAAATTTGCTTCCTAAGCCATATTGACTTTCTGCTGTGATTTCGCCACCAAGCTGATGGGCTAGTTCGCGTGCAATCGCAAGTCCTAATCCATGTCCACCTGTCTTCATATTGCGCGAAGTTTCTACACGATAAAGTCGTTTAAAGATCTTTTCCAAATCCTCAGGAAGGATTCCCTGACCCTCGTCTTTCACACTGATTCTCAGCTCTTGTTCTGTTAATTGGGCAAGAACCTCGATTCTGGTTCCTGGTTCTGAATATTTAAAGGCATTGTTTAACAAATTGACCAGAATGCGAGAAAGTTTGTCAGAATGGCTCTTGATTTTCGCCGACTCAGGTGATACTTGAATGTAAACATCTCGCTCCTCTTGTTCAATCTGGAGTTGAAATTCACTCATTGACTCAATCAACAGCTGATCTAAAAAGACCTCTTCGACTTCTTCATCAGCAGTATCTTGAGGTTGGGTGTTAAGAGTCAGAACATCCAATTCCTCCACTAGCTTGTTTAGACGCTCGGTTTGCCGACCAATCGTGGCTAAGTAGTGGAGTCGCTCCTCTTCCTTAATCACTCCATCTAGAATTCCCTCCACAGTAACCTGAATGGAGGTAATGGGAGTTTTAATATCGTGAGAGAGCTGCGCAATCATCATTCTCTTTTCTTGCTCGCTCTCATCAAGTGATTGAAAGGTGGCTTGCAAATTGTGGGACATGTCATTAAAAGCCTGGCCCAGCTCTTGAAATTCTAATGGTCCCTTGGTTTCAATTTCTGTGCTGAAATCCTTGCTTGCTATATCCTGAGCTTGTTTTTTCAAATGTTTCAGAGAAGAGAACACTGGCGACAAAAGAAAGATGCTCACTGCAGCGCCAATGAAACTAGCAATCAAGGTCATTCCAACGAGAAAGTAAACTTCACTTTTCTCGATCAACATCCGTTGGACTGCCCAGAAAACGACCAAAATCGTTAGTAGAGTCGACACTAGATACCCCACTAAAATATAGTTTTTTAATTTCATGTTCTACCTCTTGGTCTTTCCATCTTATAACCCAAACCCCAGACAGTTTTGATAGCAGGAGCATTTGAATTTGTATACTTGGTCAACTCTTGCCTCAAAGCATGGATATGAACATTGAGTGTATTGGTATCATCTACATAGTCCTCTTGCCATACCTTCTCGTAAAGTTCCGTCTTTGAAAAGACTCTCTCGGGATTGCTGGCTAATATCCATAGAAGTTCAAAGGATTTTACTGTCAATTCCAAAGGTTGCTCCCCAATGCGAACCTCATGAGTCACATGGTTGATTACCAAGTCACCAAACTCGATCTGTTCTGTCTCTCCTCCACGGCTAAGGCGACGCAAGATATTATTCACTCTTAAAACCAATTCGCGTGGGCTAAAGGGTTTGACTATAAAATCATCTGCCCCCAAACTTAATCCATAAATCTTATCCTGTTCGCTTGTCTTAGCAGTTGTAAAGAGGAAGGGTTGATCCGGAGCGATATACTGAACTTCACTGATAAAATCATACCCGTCCATATTGGGCATCATGATATCTGTGATAATGAGGTCGATAGATTTTTTTCTGAAAAGCTCTAATCCCTCCTTACCATCATGGGCGACCAAAACATCGTAACCTGCCTGTATAAGATAGCGGTTTTGAATATCTAGAATATCTATTTCATCATCAACCAGCAAAATTGTCTTTTTCATCTGACACTCCTTCGATAAAAACAGTGTTATACTTGCTTTAGTATAACACTATTTTCTCTAATGTTTAAGTGATTTGAATCTTAATCTTCTCGTTTGGTTGTCAAACCCAAAAGTCCAACAAGCCCTGCCAAGGCTAGACCAACTATACCAAGGCCAGCTGTAGCTGTTTGAGCTTCCCCAGTATTTGGTAACATCGCTTTATCATCTTTTTTCATCATATTAGCCATTGGGCTAGAAGCTGGTTGATCTACTTTCATATCTGACATATGGTGATTTGTACCCATCATACCCTTAGTCGTACCTGTAGAGCCTGTTTCAGAAGGCTTCGTATTCATCTGACCTTGTTGAGATGGTATTGTCGCCATTTCTTTTCCACGAAGCTGAATCGTTACTTGACGAGTAGCAATCAGATTGGTCAAATCAGGTTTGCCATCTTTAGATCCATAGACTTTAACAGTAGCTAGATATGTATGGGTTCCGTTAGCTCGAAGTTGATCCAGCAAGGCCTGACCATCTTTGCCAACCGTATTGCCATTCAAATCCACTTCGTAGAAATATTGACCTTTAGCCAAGCCTTCAAGTGGCAATAGGGCAGGATTTTTAGCTGTTCCGTTGTCTGACCATGGAGCTTTGTCTGAAGCTTTTAACAAGAGGCGAGTCAACATACCATCTCCACCAAAAGCTTCATACGGAATAACTTGGTTGACACCAGCCAAGAAAGGTCCAGGAACCTTAGCCTTATCAAGGTAGCTAGCTGGAACATCAATCATGTCTTTGACATTGTTAACAACAGACTCTTTAACCTGATTTGGTGTGGTCAAACCATTCAAATTAACAGTCAAATCTTTAGTCGCTACCAGATTAGTCAAGTCAGGCTTGCCGTCTTTCGCACCGTACACCTTGATAGTAGCTTTATAGCTTTGAGTACCATTTTGTTTCAAGAGGTCAAGCAGCTCTTTATCTGATTTTCCTTGGGTGCCTGCCAAGTCTACTTCATAGAAGTAAAGACCTTTGCCCAATTTCTCTACTGGTGGGAGAGCAGGATTTTTAGCTGTTCCGTTGTCTGACCATGGAGCCTTATCGGATGCTTTCAAGATAAGACGAGTTAACATGCCGTCTCCAGCGAAGAATTCATATGGAATGACTTGATTGACACCAGCTGTAAATGGTCCTGGGAAGTTAGCCTTGTCCAAGTAAGTGGCTGGGACATCTACTGTATCTTTGGTATTGTCAGCCACACCTTTTTGGACTTCAGCTGGAGTGGTCAAGCCATTCAAATTAACAGTCAAATCTTTAGTTGCTACGAGGTTAGTTAAGTCAGGCTTGCCGTCTTTCGCACCGTACACCTTGATAGTAGCTTTATAGCTTTGAGTACCATTTTGTTTCAAGAGATCAAGCAACTCTTTGTCAGATTTGCCTTGGGTTCCGGCCAAGTCTACTTCGTAGAAGTAAAGGCCTTTGCCCAATTTCTCTACCGGTGGGAGAGCGGGATTTTTAGCTGTTCCGTTGTCTGACCATGGAGCCTTGTCGGATGCTTTCAAGATAAGACGAGTCAACATGCCGTCACCAGCGAAGAATTCGTATGGAATGACTTGGTTGACACCAGCTGTAAATGGACCTGGGAAATTGGCTTTGTCAAGGTAGCTAGCCGGAACATCTACTGTATCTTTGGTGTTGTCAGCCACGCCTTTTTGCACTTCAGCTGGGGTGGTCGCTGGTTGCGCTTCACTGGCTTCACGGTCTTGTCCAGAAACTGTAGACGCAGGACTTTCCACAGGTTTAACTGCATCTTCTGTTTGTTTCTTAGAGTCAGGTTGTGCTTGTACTTCTTCTTTTGGCGCTACTGCAGGCTCTTTAGCAGTTGCATCCGCTTTTTCTGAAGAGCTTGTAGTATCCAAGCTTGCTTTAGGTGCTGAGTCTGCTTGTTCTGAAGGAAGAGCTACATCGACTGCTTTTTTGAGAACCTCTGCTGGTAAGTCGCTTTTTTCACTCACCGAAGCAGCGTCTGGCACGACTTGGGCAGGAGTCGGATTGACGACATCAGCGCGTGCAGAACTTGGTTGACCAACTAGGACAAAGAAGCCACTAGCCACAACAACTGAAGCAACACCGACACTGAGACGGCGAATAGACCAACGAGTATATCTCTGATTTGGATTGAATTTCATAGGATTCTCCTTAGAGTTTTCTTTTTTTGATGACTCTAGTATAATCTCCTAAAATTAAAAAGGATTAAGAAAAAGTTAAAATTTTTCTTAAATCCCTCTTATAAAATACTTATATTGACTCGTTAATTATTTGGAAAGAGAGTACCCTTCCTCTCCTACTCACTCAGTTCAGCTAGGGTGTCCAGATGTTGGTTATTAATGACGGCCATGATGTAGGCATCTGCCTGCAAGAGGTCATTGGGTCCGAATTGGACATCCAGAGGAGCATTTTCGTAGGCACGAAAGCCAAGTACGTTGAGGTTGTATCGCCCACGCAAATCCAACTGACTGAGGCTTTTATCTACCCATGATTGGGGGATTTTCATCTCGACAATCGATACATTCTTGTCCAGCTGAAAGACGTCTACACTGTTATGAAAGAGGATGGTCTGTGCCAATGAGCGCCCCATTTCAAACTCTGGTGAGATGACTGCGTCCGCGCCAATTTTTTCTAACACCTTTTTAGCTGTATGACTTTTGACCTTGGCAATAACGGTCGGCACCCCTAGACTCTTGCAGTGCATGACCGCGAGAACACTGGATTCTAGATTTTCACCCGTTGCGACAACTACGGTATCACAGGTGTCAATCCCCGCTGATAGAAGGAGTTCTTCATCCGTGATATCTCCAACTACCCCACGCGCCAGCACAGGTTCAAATTGATTAATGCGTTCCTCGTGGTCATCAATAGCAATGATATTCATGTCATGCTTGGCTAGAGCAGCCAAAACACTGCTCCCAAAAATTCCCAAGCCTAAAATTCCAATTGTCCGATCTGACATCGTTCTTCCTTTCTTATCCAATAGTGATATCTGCTTTCATATAGTGAATCGTATCTTTCTTGTCTGGCTGGTATTCCGCTACACTGACCAGTAGTGTCAAGGGACCAATACGGCCGATAAACATCAACAACATAACGATACTGAGGGCTATCTTGCCTAGCTCTGGTGTTAAATTTGCCGTCACCCCAACTGTCGCAAGGGCTGAAATGGTCTCAAACATGAGGTAGATAAAGCGCGGATTTCCTTCTGCGGTTACCCCTAGCAGAATCAAGCCCAGCAAGAATGTTAGCAAGAAGATAATAAAGACACTGAAAGATTTTTGCACGGTTCGGGGTTCAATAGTCCTCCGAGCCACATTGGCATGAGGCAAGCCCAATAGTTCGCTACGAGCGAAGACCAACAAGACAAAGAAGGTCGTAATCTTGAGCCCCCCTGCTGTCCCTCCAGGCGCCCCTCCTAGAAACATCTGTAGGATATAGATGAACAAGGTAACTGGTCGAGCCTGGGTGTAGTCAATGGAAGCAAAACCTGCCGTTCTCATGCTGACGGTCTGAAAGAAACTAACCAGCAATTTCTCTGGAGCGCTGAGATTTCCAATCGTTCCAGGATTGTTCCACTCAATGAACAAAGTCGATACGGTTCCAAAGAGCAGAATTCCCGCCGTTAAAAAGAGAACCAACTTGGTATGGAAACGCAGACGGCGTTTTTTCTTTTTCCCAAACTGGGTCGCTAGGTCAAACCAGACCATAAATCCTAGCCCCCCCGTGATAATCAATCCTGCGATCACTAGATTGATCAAGGGATCCGTTTGAAAGGCTACCAAACTCGTACTTCCAAAATTATCAAATCCAGCATTGCAGAAAGCTGAAACAGCCAAAAAGATAGAGGTTAGAATCCCTCGCCCCCAGCCAAATTCAGGAATAAAGCGGAAACTCAAGAGAAAGGCACCGATCCCTTCCACCAAAAAAGTCGTCAGAAAGATTGAGCGGATGAAGTCCTTTAGAGACTGGGTTTCTCCATAACTGAAACTTTCTTGAATAGTCTCACGACCACGAAGGCTGAGCTTTTGCTTGCCTTGGATATAAAAGATTCCGATAAAGGTCATGAGCCCCAAACCACCAATCTGGATCAAAATCATACAGATCAACTGGCCCCAGATATTATAAGTCGAAGCCACTGGCAGAGTGAAAAGCCCTGTCACACAGACCATGGACACGGTCGTAAAGAGATGGTCAAAGTAGGTCGCTTGTGACGTTTCTGCTTGCACAAAGGGGAGACTTAAAAGGAGAGAACCCAAGAAGATTACTAGGGCAAAACTTAAAAAGATGCGACGGGCTGGCGACAAGCGTCCCAGTATCGTCTTGATTTTTTCCAAAAAAGATTTGAATAACATAACTACATTCTACCATAAAAACAGTCAGAACACTCACATGTGGTGCACAATGGCAAGACAGAGTTCGAGTGCCTTATCAAAAGCTTCTGAGCCCCAGTCACGACTGTCGTAGTTGTCCAGATCCGCTAAGGAATCTGCAGTAAAGAGCAATTCTCCCCAGACAACACCACGTAGCTGAGCCACTGCCGCAAGAGCCGAGCACTCCATTTCCACAACAGCGCAGCCTTCTTCCTTGCGATAGGCAACCTTTTCAGCCGTCTCTCGGTAAAAACCATCTGTCGTCCAGGTCATAACTTCCTCATAAGGAATGCCTCTTTGCTCCAAAACTTGCTCAATGGCAGAGACAGCCTCAATCTGCATCTCCATATAACGAGAAGGCGCTACATAATGGTAGCTGGTCCCCTCATCTCGCAGAGCGCGAACAGGGACGAGAAAGGCATTTTCCTCTATATCGGCTAGGACGCCACAGGTTCCAGTGGAAATGATTTGCTCCACACCATAGCCAATCAACCAATCCATAAACTGGGCCGCTGGGGCAGAGCCCACGGGCGCCTGGGCTAGACAGATCTCCTCGTCCTTGTAGTTGATGACATATACTGGATAGGTTTTGGTGGCAGAAACGAACTCACCAACACAGTCCGCCCCTACTTCCTGAGCATAGCGGTCAATCTCCTCCTCCAAAAATGCATAGATACACTTCTTTGGCAACTTCAAGTCTAACCCCTCATGTGTTGGCATAAGGACCGCTTGGGGGTTATCATCAAACTCTAAAATGGGAATCGCATGCTTCTGAATCATCGCCCACCTCCTCTAATTTTGTACTATTGTATCAAAAACTGACGGAGTGTCAAGGAGTTGTCTTTAGCAAGCCAGAAATCTCCTCTTCCATACACCTGAGAAATCGTTGCACCGCTGGAGAAGTCGGTTTCTGTTTTAGTAAAGTGATTGAGGACTATCACCAAAATACCAAATTCAACAATAAAAAAGCACAAATCTGCATCAGGTAATGTATACCCTTTTATATTATCTTGTACAAGAAGCCAAACCAATAGAATCTAGCCTCCATTTTGTCTAGGCCTACTCTATTTCCACAAACCACCTAAAATCTGTTTTTCTAATAAGTCTAGGTCTTCTTCCTTTATTTCTCCGTTGTCACTAACGATATAAAGCTGAGCGAAGTAAGCCAACAATGGACCAACACAAATACGAACCATTTGAGGAATCGTTAACTCTGGATTTACACGTGGATCTGCTAGCAATTCCTTATGAAGCACTCGAAGTTTATCTTGAATAGCACTCCAGATAAAAATCTGTTCATTTTTTAGTTTTTTATTTGAAAAACTCTCCTGCAGAATGATTTTCATCAAAGCACGATTTTTTTTGAGATAGCTCATACGATCATGGACGAGATAACGAACCCTCTCTTCTGTCGTTTCAAAAGCTAAGAGTTCCTCAAAAAAACTGCCGAAAATGCCTGGGACTACAGGATGTAAAATAGCCGTCAGTAAATCATCCTTCGTCTTAAAATACTTAAACAAAGTTGCTTGGCTTAGTCCAGCACGCTCAGCTATGTGAAGAGTTGAGGTCCCATGGTAACTCCTGGTTGATATGAGATCCACTGCTGCCTGCATGATTTTTTTCTTTCCTTGAGGGTAATTCGCTTCTTCTAAGTAATCTTCAAACGATTCAAAAACAGTCTTATCCATCTAATCTTCACACCTTTTTAGCATTATTTATGTTGATTTCTAAACTTTACGATAACGACGCAATCCAACAATATTAAGAATTGTTAAAATGATCAAGAAAACCATTAAAACACCAAGATTTGACAAAATATCACCAAGATTGTGCCCGTAAAGAATAATCTGGCTTATTGCATCACCAGAATAGGTTAATGGCAAAAATTTCCCCACAGTTGGAGCCCATTCTCCCATGGATGACAATGGAATAATTCCTGAGAAAAAAAGTTGGGGCATAATCACGAGAGGAATAAATTGCATCATTTGGAATTCTGATTTTGCTAGAGTAGACAAGAGAATTCCAAAAGCTAGTGCTACAAGAGCCAGTACCACATTAACTATTATAACATTTAAAATACTTCCTACAACTTCTACATCTAGTAGCCAAATTGCTGCTAAAACGACAACTGCCGTTTGAAAAATCGCAATAATACCGTAAGACAACATATAGCCATAGACGATTTCAGATCGTTTCACTGGTGTTGCTAACAAACGTTCTAGTGTTCCACTGGTGCGCTCTTTCAAAAGCGCCATACCTGAAATCAAAAAGACAAAGAAGAAAACTACAAAACCTATCAAAACCGGAATCATGCTGGTAAAGAAGCTTGTATTTTCATCTCCATACTGGTAAGACTCCTTGATTTCTGGTGTTTTTGCGTCCGAGTCCAATTGTGGAAGAGCTTGTTTAACACGAGATACTAACTGATCGGTGCCTTCACTGGCGATACTCGTTCGTAACACTTGTCGTGTCATAGTTGTTTTAGAAGCATCCGTATTTGCGTAGTCGACCTGGTACTCACCGTCTTTATAAGAAATCACAGCATCGACTTTTTCATTTGCTAGCGCTTCTTTGGCTTGATCTAAGTCTTGATAAGTCTCGACGTCCACATGATCGAGCTCATCCATTTTCGTTACCAAACCAGTTGGTAGATCCTGTGTTGCTAACTTGACATCCACGGTTGTACTAGCTGAAAACATGAGGTTCATCAACCACATGATAAAAACAGGTGCTATAAACATCAGAGCTAGAGTTCGTTTGTCGCGAAGTAATTCTTTGATGACTTTTTTTGCAATCGCTATTGTTCTCATTTTACTCACCTTCTGCTTTTAAAAATACTTCTTCAATACTTGAAACTTGATAACTTTCTTTTAAGTGTTGCGGTGTATCAAAAGCAATGATTTTTCCGCCTAATAATAAGCCGACCTTATCCGTCAACTCTGCTTCATCCATAACATGGGTAGTAACTAATATCCCAACCCCATTGTCTCTAAGCGCGAATAATTCTTTCCAGATTTTCTTTCGAAGAGAAGGGTCGATTCCAACTGTCGGTTCGTCCAAAATCAAGAGTTGAGGATTTCCTAAAAGCGCGATAGCCAGTGACAAACGCCGTTTCATTCCTCCAGAATAACCAGATACCGCCTTGTTTAAGTAGTCTGTCAGATCTACTACTTGAGCTATATAAGCAATTTCCGCCTTTAGGTCTTTTTTAGAAAGCCCCTTTAGCTGACCAAAAAATTCCAGATTTTCTTGGCCTGACAAGGACTCGTATAAAGCATCTGATTGGGCCATATAGCCAATATCTCCTAAAATATGGCGATTGGGCATAGTGTGATTTAACACTAAAGCTACGCCTCCATCAGCCTTTTCCATTCCTAACGTAGTCTTAATCATAGTTGATTTACCAGCACCAGACGGACCAATTAATCCTATAATTTCTCCTGGCTGCAATTCAAAGCTGACATGATTCAGAACTATTTGATGGTCAAAAGATTTTACTAAATCTTGTAAATGTAGTAATGTTTTCATTTACTTCCTCCTTGGTGAGTTAATACTCACTTTTTAAATCACCGAAGCTATTATAGTGAGTAATCACTCACTTGTCAAGAGAAAGGGTTAAATTCTTTAAAAAAATAAAACACCAGATTCGTATCTGATGTTTATAATGGATAGCTATTGCTTTTAGAGCTGTTTCTAAATCTCTTCACGATACTCCGAAATGGTCTTTCCTGTCCACTTTTTAAAGGCCTATTCTTCCTCTACTTTTCTCAGCCAATCCTACTACTGTCATCACAATAGCAACCTTGATAACCTTAGCTATGGAAATTCACTTTATCCGTTTTTATATGAAACAGACCAAGAAGTTCTCAACTCCGGATTGGTATTTATTCTAGAAAATCCTTCCTACATAAAACTCTCCCTTCTCTTTCGAGAAAGGAGATTCTTTTTTATCCTTGTCCGCCAGGGGCTGGACCGTCGCCTTGAGGGCCTCCATTTGGTCCACCGCCTCCAGGTATAGAATTGACGATTTCCGTTTGTTTTTCACCGTTGAGATAGATATCTCCACCTGTGTAGGTCGCTGTTCCATCAAAGTCAAAACCTGTTTGACCAGTCATTTTAATGGTCCCACCTGTGACCGTAATATTGCCGTTTGAGTCGATTGGGTCTGTGTCTCCTTGGCCGACTTCTACAGTCAGATTCCCGCCGTTCATAGTGAAGAAGATTTCATTCTGTTGGGCGTTTTTGTTAGCTGCGTTGACTCCATCATCTGTTGAGTAGATGCTAATATCCCCACCGTTGATAGTGATTGACTTACCTTCAAGTCCTTCTGTCGAATTCTTGACGGTGTAGGTACCACTATCGATGACGAGGTCTCCAGATGCGTGGATGCCATCATCTCCTGCTGTGACGGTGATGTTGTTGTTGGATAGGTACATGGTCCCAACTGAAGTATCCTCGTCATTGTCCACCTTGACCCCATCCTCTTTGGCATCGATGGTCATGGTCGTACCAGTGATGTTGAGTTCATCATTGACATTGAAGGCATCGCCAACTGCTGTGATGTTATAGGTTCCACCCGTGATGTGGAGGGTGTCGTTGGCCTTGATACCATTGTTCTTCTTGCCATCTACATTGAGAGTTCCTTTCCCGTTGATGGTCAAATCCACCTTAGAAAAGAGAGCTGCGTCTGCTTTTTCGTCACTGTTAGAGCTTGAGTCAGAGAGACTGTTGGTGGTTCCCTCTGCTAGAGTCAAGTAGACATGACCAGCTGATGTCGCAGATATCGCTGCATTGGTATTGGTCATGGTCGCGCCTTTTAGGACTAGATGAACATCTGCAGACTTATCTGCCTCGATCTTGATCTGCACTCCGTCAGACTGACCTGAAATCACATAGGTCCCAGATTTTGTGATGGTCACTGTTGATTCAGAGACTGTCACGCCATCCCCAAAGACGTTTGCTGATGAGCCAGATAACTCAATCTTAGAAGCTGTGCTTTCGTCATAAGAAGTATCATTGTCCTTCTCTGTAAAATAGGATGATTGGTTTGTCTTTGTTGCAGTTGTTGTGGCACTATTTGTCGTTGCATTGGTATTGGATGTAGTTGTTGACTGGGCACATGCTGCCATCAGCACTATTGCCGTTAAACTCGTTGCGAGTAGGGTCCATTTTTTTGATTTCATAGCTTTTTCCTCTCCTTCGTATGATATAGCTAGACAGTCTACAGAAGATTCCTGAAACAAAACTAAAACTTTTCTGAAAGTTTCCTTAAATTCAGTTTCGCTCAGTATTCTTTTGAAAGGGCTACTAGAAACAATTTGAGAGTACTAAAATGCATTTAATAGTTTTTAAAAGCAACATTCCCAAGTGCGATATCACTCTAACCCAAAAAGCCAAAAAGAAGAAAAATCTATAAGACTAA